>JAPOHK010000005.1 GCA_029979485.1 Candidatus Planktophila limnetica | reverse complement strand
GCTTGTTGCTATGACGCTGGATTGCCGATGCGAATTGCTGTCGCAATGGTGTTTGGATTTTTTACAATTTTTCCTTTAACAATTGGCGCAGAACCTGCAGCTTGGAAACCCCACATCGCTGGCAACTGTGAGCACATGCGATCTGAACGGTATTCCTTATAACCCTTCCAATACGCAGTGATATTTCCTGCATTACCAACTGGCAGTGCATGAATATCTGGTGCATCACCTAACGAATCTATTACTTCAAATGATGCGGTCTTCTGTCCTTCAATTCGATATGGGTTGACAGAGTTAACGAGAGCGACTGGGAAATTTTCCGATAACTCACGAGCCAGAGTGAGGCAATCATCAAAGTTTCCATTTACTTGCAAAATCTTTGAACCATGAGCAACAGCTTGCGCTAATTTTCCGAGTGCGATTTTTCCTTTAGGAATTAACACTGCAGGAACCATTCCGGCTTTGACTGCGTAGGCTGCAGCAGATGCCGATGTATTTCCTGTTGACGCGCAAATTACAGCCTTGGATCCATCTTCTGCAGCCTTTGAAATCGCCATTGTCATACCGCGATCTTTAAATGAACCTGTTGGATTTAAACCTTCATATTTAATCCACACATTATTTTTTAACAACTCTGAAAGATTGCAAGCAAAGATAAGTGGTGTTCCACCCTCGTTGAGAGTTACGACTGGAGTGTTTTCTGTAACTGGTAAACGATGGCGGTATTCATTGATAACTCCACGCCACTGGTGAGCGCCAGGTTTGCGATTAAAAATTCCCATCAGGATTGTGATCCTTGCACTCGAAGTACGCTCTCCACCTTTGTCACAATATCCATATTTGAAAGCGCTTTCACAGTCGCACTCAGCGCTGATTCTGTTGCTCCATGGCTTACGACAATTAGTTCGGCGTCGTTGCCACGTCCTGATTGGCGAACAGTTTGTATGGATACGCCTTCTGTCGCAAAAACTTGAGCAATCGCTGCTAAAACGCCTGGCCTATCGGCAACATCTAGACGAATAAGGAATTGTGTTTTTGTATCGCCAATCGGTGCAATTGCGCGATCCGCGTAATCACTTTCACGTGGACCAACAGATTCGCTAACGCGATGTCGCGCAACGGCAACAACATCGCCTAAAACAGCACTAGCTGTTGGAGCTCCACCAGCACCACGACCATAAAACATTAATTGCCCTGCAGATTTCGCTTCCACGAAGACGGCATTAAAAGCATCGCGCACTGCAGCAAGTGGGTGGCTGCGAGGAATCAATGTTGGATGAACGCGTACTGAAATTCGATCATCAGCTGTAAGTTCGGCAATGGCTAATAACTTAATTACGTGATTCATAGTCTTTGCTACCGCTACATCATCTGCTGTTATCGATGAAATACCTTCGCGATACACGTCATCGACACTTACGCGGGAGTGAAATGCCAAACCGGCGATGATTGCAGCTTTGGATGCAGCATCAAATCCTTCAATGTCAGCAGTTGGATCTGCTTCAGCATAGCCAAGGCTCTGTGCTTCTTTGAGGACTTCGTCAAAAGCGCGACCTTCTTCATCCATTTTTGTAAGGATGTAATTTGTTGTTCCGTTAACGATTCCCATAACGCGAGTAATTTGATCGCCAACGAGTGATTCACGCATTGGGCGAATAATTGGAATGGCGCCTGCCACCGCAGCTTCGTAATAAAGATCTACGCCTTTATTATCGGCTGCAGTAAATAAATCAGCACCGTGTGAAGCAAGCAGGGCTTTATTGGCTGTAACAACGGATTTACCATTGTTAATTGCAGCAAGAATTAATTCACGTGCTGGATCTATTCCACCCATTACTTCAATAACAATGTCGATTTCTGGATCATTGATTACTGATTGCGCATCGGTTGTAAGCAGAGCTGGATTAACTCCTTCGCGTGCGGCTTTAACATCGCGCACTGCAATTTTCTTTAAAATTAACTTCGCACCTGCGCGAGTGGAGAGCTCCGTATTATTTTTTTCGAGCAGCGCAGCGACTTGACCGCCGACAACACCGCAGCCAAGCATGCCAATATGAATATTTTTGTGCGCGCTCATGTTCTTATTCTTTCACAGATGAGCAGATGCGCGTTAAATATCAAGGCGCAGGAGATCTTCGATGCTCTCCCGACGCAGGATTACTCGTGCTTTTCCATCTTTTATGGCGACAACAGGTGGACGCGAGATGTGGTTGTAATTCGTGGCCATGCTTCGGCCATATGCACCTGTTGCTGGCGTAGCAAGTAAATCCCCTGGTGTGACATCAGAAGCAAAGTCAATATCTTTAATAACGATGTCTCCTGTTTCGCAATGTTTTCCAACGATGCGAGTTGCAATCTTCTTAGCTGTTGATTCACGGTTAGCAATTATTGCTGTGTACTCGGCGCCGTAAAGAGATGTTCGCAAGTTATCGCTCATCACACCATCGACTGAAACATAGTTTCGCGAGGCACCATTTTCCAGTGTCACAACTTTGGTTGTGCCAACTGTGTACAGAGTAAACATGGATGGTCCAACTATTGCGCGACCTGGTTCGATAGAAATATTTGGTACATCAAGTGAATACTTCGCACATACTTGCTTAACTTGATTAGCAAGTTCACCCAACACATCGGCTGCATGAATCTCTGTTTCGCCATCTACATAGGCGATTCCGTATCCACCGCCAAGATCAAGTTCAGGTAATTGCTGATCAAATTCTTCGTTGTACTTCGCTAAGAGTTCGATTAATCGCTCTGCAGCAATTGCAAATGGTTCTGTCTCAAATATCTGCGAACCAATATGTGAATGAAAACCGCGAAGTTCCAGGCTGGCATGCTTTTTGGTTTCCATAATTGCTTGCCAGGCTGCGCCACTTGCGATTGAAAAACCGAATTTCACATCTTCATGTGCTGTTGCAATTGATTCGTGCGTATGCGCTTCGATACCAGGTGTTAAACGGAGCAATACCCTCTGAACTTTTCCTGCACTATTTGCTGCAGCAGCAACTCTTTCGATTTCAAAGAGTGAATCCATAACAATTGCGCCAACACCTGCAGCAACTGCTTGTTCGATTTCTTCAATAGATTTGTTATTGCCGTGTACTTCAATGTTTTCAGCTTTTACGCCACCTTTGAGTGCAACAGCTAATTCGCCACCCGTGCAGACATCAATTCCTATGCCGAGATCTGCAATCCATCGTGCAACTTCTACGCAGATAAATGCTTTTGCCGCGTAATACACCCGGCCAGCTTGCGGACCGAAAGCTTTAGAGAGTTCGATGTTCCATGTTTGTGCGCGCGAACGGAAATCATCTTCATCTAGAAAAAATGTTGGTGTCTTAAACTCTGAAGCGAGTGCACTCGCAGAAATTCCAGAACAATGAAGTTCACCCTTGCTAATGGAAACATTTTTAGACCACAGTGTTTGCATACTTTTGCTCATTACATTTTCTCCGGAGCGCTCACGCCAAGTAAATCTAAACCATTCTTGATTACTTGATTTGTAGCCGCGCATAAATTAGCGCGTGAACTGTGCAAGGCAGATATGGGTTCATCGCCCAATGGCAAGACTCGACAGTCAGAATAAAAACGGTGATACACGCCTGCTAGTTCTTCAAGATAGCGAGCGACTCGATGCGGTTCTCTCATCTCTGCGGCTCCGGCAACAATCTTTGGGAATTCAGCAAGAGAGCCGAGTAATTCATTTTCACGATCATGAGTGAGCTGGGAGGGATCAAAGTTTTCTAGACCAACTGGAATCTTGAGTTCTTGCGCATTTCGCAATACGCCAGCAATGCGAGCATGTGCATACTGGACGTAATAAACAGGATTTTCATTTGTATTTCTCTTTAAAACATCCACATCTAAAATCATTGGCGTATCAACTGGATAGCGAATCAATGTGTAGCGCGCAGCATCAACGCCAACTTTTTCGACCAACTCTTCGAGAGTAATAATTGTTCCTGCGCGCTTGGAGAGTTTTACTTCTTCTCCGCCTTCCATAATCTTTACAAGCTGACCGATTAATACGTGAATGTTGTACTCAGGATCATCTCCCGCACACGCCGCCGTTGCTTTTAGACGACCCACATAACCATGATGATCTGCGCCCAACATGTAAATACAAATATCAAAACCACGTCCACGCTTATTTATGTAATACGCAGTATCTGAAGCGAAATATGTTAGATCTCCATTGGCTTTGGTTAATACGCGATCTTTGTCATCGCCAAAATCAGTTGTTCGAAGCCAGGTTGCGCCCTCTTCTTCGAAGACGTGCCCCTGCTTACGTAATTTCACCATTGCAACATCAACAGATCCGCCTTCATGCAGCGAGCGCTCGGAGAACCAGACATCGAAGTGAGTTCCAAAGTTATCGAGTACTCGTTTTTGATCGCCTAGTTGCCATGCATAACCGCGTTCACGAAATTCATTAACACGTTGAGGTTCTGGCATAGACATCAATTGCGGATCTTGTGCAACGAGTGATGCGGCAATATCGGAAATATATTGACCTTGATATCCATCTTCCGGAATAGGCTTTCCAAGGGCGGCGGCTTCAAGCGAGGCGCCAAATAAATCCATCTGATTTCCGCGGTCGTTAATATAAAACTCACGTACAACATCTGCTCCTGCTGCACTTAAAACGCGACCTAGTGCGTCTCCAACTGCAGCCCAACGAGTGTGACCAAGGTGTAATGGCCCTGTTGGGTTTGCACTAATGAATTCGAGATTAATGCGAACGCCTTTTAGTCCTGTGCTGTGACCGTAGCTTTTTTTCAAAGTTAAAATTGTGCTAACAAGTTCTGCCTGACTTGCTCGGTTCAAAGTGATGTTAAGGAAACCGGGTCCGGCAATATCAACTTTCGAAATTTCCGGGATAACTGCCAAGTTAGATTGCAAAATACTTGCAACATCTCGTGGATTCTTGCCTGATGGTTTTGCTAATTGCAGTGCAATAGAAGATGCATAATCGCCATGGTCACGATTCTTCGGACGCTCAAGAGATATAGATTCTGGAACTTCTTTACTAATCTCTTTAGGCAATTGCCCCGCATCGATGGCGGCCAGGATGGCGGTGCGGATATGGGCGGAGATCTGCTCGGAAAGGGAGATTTCTGAGCTGCTCATCTGCCAAAGGCTACCGTTTACGCCTGCGCTCCTGCGTTGTTACCGAATTGTTATTTCATCCCTTCCAATTTAAGCGTGAAGGCCAGGTGACCTTTTTGACCATAAGAGATACCGTCGCCCGTGGTTCTGCCCCCCTCAACTGGTTGGAACGGTTTCAACCAGGGGCGTTCCACCTTTCGAAAGGTAAAAAATCTATGGCAAAGCGCCGTTTAGCGATTACTGCAGCACTTGCTGCATTTGCAATCGCACTAACAGGTTGCTCATCGAGCGACAGTTCTGCTGACGGTTTCGTCGGTGTAATCCTTCCAGATGCTGCTTCATCAGCTCGCTGGGAAACTGCTGACCGCGGATTCCTACAAGCTGCATTTGATGCTGCTGGTGTAAAGGTAGATATCCAGAATGCAAATGGCGATAAGGCCGCATTCCAGACAATCGCTGATCAAATGCTTTCAGCAGGTGCAAAGGTTCTCATCATGGTGAACCTTGATTCAGATTCAGCTAAGGCTGTTCAGGATAAGGCTGCTTCACAAGGCGTTCCAACAATTGACTATGACCGTCTAACACTTAACGGTTCAGCTTCTTACTACGTATCATTTGATAACGAAGCAGTAGGCAAGCTACAAGGTGAAGGTATTAAGGCATGTCTCGATGCAGCTGGTAAGAAGAGCGCACGCATCGTTTACCTAAACGGTTCACCAACAGATAACAACGCAACACTATTCAAGGCTGGATACGATTCAGTACTACGTCCATTGATCGATTCAAAGGCTTACACATTGGTCGACGATCAAGCTGTCCCAGACTGGGATAACGCAAAGGGTGGAGTTATTTTCGAACAGCAACTTTCAAAGGCTGGCGGAAAGCTTGACGCTGTTGTTTCAGCTAACGAAGGTCTCGGACTTGCAGCTGTAGCAGTTCTTAAGAAGAACAAGCTAAACGGCAAGGTTTGTGTATCTGGACAAGATGCAACTGTTGACGGATTGCGCGCAATCCTTACAGGCGACCTTTCAAACACTGTTTACAAGGCAATTAAGGCAGAAGCAGAAGGCGCTGCAACTTTGGCAATCGCATTGCTTAAGGGCGAAGAAGCTACAACTGCTACAGGTTCAGTGAACAACGGAGCAATTGATGTTCCTTCAGTTCTACTAGTACCAGTCGGAATCACAAAGGCTAACGTCAAGGACGTTATTGCTGATGGCTTCCAGAAGAAGGAAGATGTCTGCATGGGCATCGAAGATCTCTGCACAGCTAACGGAATCTAATAGTTTCGTAACTTTGCGGAAAATGAAATAAGTTTCGGCCCGGGGGTTAAAAGCCCCGGGCCGAAATTCTTTCTACTAGTACTAAGAGGAGATTGCCTTGAGTTCACCAATACTCTCGCTTCGTGGAATTAATAAATCTTTCGGTCCCGTAAATGTTTTAAAGGGCGTTGACTTCGACACATATGCAGGCAAGGTAACTGCTCTTGTTGGCGATAATGGTGCAGGAAAAAGCACTCTCATCAAATGTATTGCTGGTATCTACACACCAGAATCTGGAGATTTCCTTTTTGAAGGTCAAAAAGTTGAGATCAACGGACCACGTGATGCAACCGAACTTGGAATTGAAATTGTTTATCAAGATTTAGCTTTGTGTGACAACCTCGACATTGTTCACAACATGTTCCTTGGCCGCGAACAGAAAAAAGGCCCAGTATTAAATGAGACTTCTATGGAAGCACTCGCTCGCAAAACACTCGATGGTTTGAGTGTTCGCACAGTTAAATCAATTCGCCAGACTGTTGCGTCCCTTTCAGGTGGGCAGCGTCAGACTGTTGCAATTGCGCGCGCTGTTTTATGGAATAGCAAAGTCGTAATTCTTGACGAGCCAACTGCGGCGCTCGGTGTCGCACAAACAGAGCAAGTTCTCAACCTTGTTCGCCGCTTGGCAGATAACGGACTTGCAGTTGTACTCATTAGCCACAACCTCAATGACGTCTTCGAAGTTGCAGATAACATTGCAGCTCTTTATTTAGGTCAGATGGCTGCTCAAGTTGATAAGAAAGATGTAAAGCCACAACAAGTTATTGAGTTAATCACCACTGGTAAATCTGCCGGAGTTTCAGGAGTAAACGCATGAGCACTGAAATCATTCACGAATCCCCAACTCTAAAAGGTGCCGCTGCAGATTATTGGAGTCGGGTAAAAGCTGGTGATATTGGAGCGCTTCCTGCAATCTTGGGTCTCATTGCTCTATGCGCAATCTTCGGTGCGATGTCAGATGTATTTCTAACTCCTGGAAACTTTGCAAACCTTTTAACTCAAGCAGCAGCTGTGATCGTGATTGCAATGGGCCTAGTTTTCGTCTTGCTGCTCGGTGAAATCGATTTATCTGCTGGTTACGCTGCAGGTGTATCTGGCGCAGTCTTAGTTATTCTCATAACTAATCATCAAGTTGCTTGGTACATCGCATTTCCAATCAGCATCATGGTTGGTGCTCTTCTTGGTTTCGTACTTGGCTCACTCGTCGCGCGAATCGGAATCCCTTCATTCGTTGTAACTCTGGCAGCATTCTTAGCATTCCAAGGTTTGCTACTTCTGCTTGCAGGCGAAGGTGGAACTATTCGTATTGAAGACAAGACAATCCTTGCGGTTGAAAATAGCAATCTATCGCCGCTTCTTAGCTGGGTCTTCTTCATCGTCGTTGCAGTTGCATACGTTGGTACTGGACTCAACCGACTAAATACTCGTCGTCGTGCCGGTCTTAAAACAGAACTAGTTAAATTATGGGTAATCAAGACGTCATCTTTGCTCGTAATCACTGGTGGTGCGGTATTTGCACTTACTGTCGAGCGAAGCAATAACCCACAACTGGTAAGCCTTAAGGGAATTCCTTATGTCGTTCCGCTCATTCTCTTTTTACTTGCAGTTGGAACTTTCGTTCTTGGACGCACAGCATTTGGTCGCCACATTTATGCAGTAGGTGGCAATGCAGAAGCTGCTCGTCGTGCAGGTATCAACGTTAAGAGAGTTCGTATTTCAGCATTCGTTATCTGCAGCTCACTTGCAGCAGTTGCCGGAATGATCTTTGCTTCTCGCCAAAACTCAATCTCACCAACTACTGGTGGTAGCTCAACACTTCTCTACGCAGTAGGAGCCGCAGTTATTGGCGGTACTTCCTTATTTGGTGGAAAAGGAAAGATGCGAGATGCAATTCTTGGTGGTCTTGTAGTTGCTGTTATTGATAACGGCATGGGACTTTTAGGGTACGCAGCAGGAATCAAGTTCATTGTTACTGGACTTGTGCTGTTAGTTTCCGCTGGCGTAGATGCAGTATCTCGCCGCGGAAGTTCAGTTAGTTAGAGCTCAACGCCCATTAAATGCTCTAGCGCCAACTGATCAATAACTTCGTATCCATAACCACGCTTTCCAGCGGCTTCTACATCGAAGGAGTCCTTAGCAAGGTCCTTCCATGTTTCACCGCTTGCAAGTGTTGGTTCTGTAAGACCTGGAATGTTTGATTCTTTCATCGCAGCAATAACACGTGGATCTTTTCTAAATGCTGCTGCCCGCTCCTTAAGAATCAAATAAGTACGCATATTTGAAGATGCAGATACCCATACGCCCTTGTCATCTTCTGTGCGGGCTGGCTTGTAATCAAAGTGCTTAGGTCCGCTGTACTTATAACTTTCAAGAAGATCAACTAAGAAGAATGCTGATTTGAGATCACCGTGACCAAAAACAAGATCCTGATCGTACTTTGGACCATGTTGACCATTTAAATCAATGTGGAACAACTTCTTGTGCCATAGTGCTTGTGCAATTCCGTGAACAAAGTTGAGACCCGCCATTTGCTCATGGCCCACTTCTGGATTAACGCCAACCATTTCTGGGTAATCAAGTTCGTTGATGAAAGCGAGCGCGTGACCAATTGTTGGCAAGAAAATATCGCCACGTGGTTCATTTGGCTTTGGCTCTAGGGCAAACTTAATGTTGTAGCCATTATCTTTTACGAATTGTCCAAGAGTATTAAACGCTTCACGGAAACGATCGAGTGCAACGTATGCATCCTTCGCGCCATCTGACTCAGCTCCTTCACGCCCTCCCCAAGCAACATAAATCTCTGCGCCGAGTTCGGCGGCAAGTTCGATGTTCTTCATAGTCTTGCGTAGTGCATAACGACGAATGTCTTTATCGTTACTTGTAAACGCTCCATCTTTAAATACTGGATGCGTAAATAGATTTGTTGTTGCCATTGGAACTTTCATTCCAGTTTCATCGAGGGCTTTCTTAAAACGATCAATGTGCTTGCGGCGTTCTGTTTCATCACTTCCAAATGGAATCAAGTCATCATCGTGAAAGGTCACGCCATATGCACCGCGCGCCGCAAGTTCATTAACTGAGCGCACAGGGTCGAGTGCATCGCGAGTTGCATCACCAAAAGGATCGCGTGCTTGCCAGCCAACGGTCCAGAGACCGAAGGTGAACTTATCTGCTGGTTTTGGATCAAATGACATGGTCGAACCCTTCGTGAGAATTAGCCGTTTTGGCAACAGGGCGAACTTACCTCTAACCTTGGGCATATTCCACAGGTTTTACATCACAAATCAGTGGCACTCTTTTGCGGGAGTGGTGAAATGGCAGACACGCAGGTCTTAGGAACCTGTGTCTTCGGACGTGCGGGTTCAAGTCCCGCCTCCCGCACCATCTCAATTATTGGATTTACTAATCGGTAAGAATTAATCGAAGGACTTATGTTGATAACTCAATTAAAGGATCTTCGCTCACACAAGGGTTTTGTTTCACTAGTTTTTTCACGATTTATTTCAAATGTTGGTAACGGGCTTTCACCGATAGCTCTGGCATACGGAGTTCTAAGTATTCCTGGTGCTGATGGTAAAGATTTAAGCCTTGTAATGGCAGCACGATTCGTTCCCATGGTTGCACTAATGCTTGTTGGTGGAGTCGTGGGAGATAGATACAAAAGAAATCGTGTTGTAGGCGGCGCTGACATTGTCGGAAGTCTATTTGTGGCAATTAGTGCCATCTCTTTCTTAGGTCATTTTCCATCCGTTTGGTTGCTTGCTTTCATGGGGGCAATATTTGGTGTGCTCAATGCTTTGTGGTGGCCGGCCATGGTTGGCGTACTTCCCGAAATATTGCCTAAAGACAAACTTAAAGATGGAAATGCGATAGTTGCTTTATCAACCAATATTGGTTTTGTTGTTGGTGCACTTATTGGAGGTGCACTTGTAACTCTGTATGGCTCCGGTTGGGCACTGTTAATTGACGCAGTTTCATTCTTGATTGCAGGAATCTTGGTCTGGAATTTAGACCTTCCTCCTATGCCAAAACGCGAAGAAAACTCCGTCATTCACGATTTGCGAATGGGTTGGCATGAATTTGTTGCACGACCTTGGGTTATCGCAATTGTTTGTTCCTTTGCAATTATAAACATGTGCTTTGAATCCATTTGGCAAGTTTTAGGTCCGCTGGCTTATGACCAAGGAAATGATGGTCCCCGTAATTGGTCTCTCAATCTTGCAGCTGTCACTACAGGAATGATCTGTGGAAGTGCGATCGCACTAAAAGTTAAATTCAAACGACCCTTGGCAACATCCATGGTTTTAATTGCAATTTCATCGATATGGAACTTTGCAATCGCTTCATCTCAACCACTATTTATTACGATGTTATGTGGAGCAGTTTCCGGAATAGCAATCGATATTTTTATGGTTCAGTGGAATACCGCGATGCAATCTCATATTCCAGAAGAATCATTTTCACGCGTTGCTGCTTATGACGCTTTGGGTTCTTTCGGTATTGCACCAATTGGTGTGGCGTTCGCGGGACCAGCGGCTGCGTATTTTGGAATAACCCCCACATTATGGGCTACCGGAATCCTTACTTTTGTAGCGGCACTTGCATCATTAAGTGTTAGATCACTTCGTACTCTTAAGTAATTTTTATTGCGAGTTACTTGCAAGAACAAGTTACTCGTGAGAAGAAATTACAATTTTTTGTTACTTTTTCCTCCTGAGTAAATTACTCATCAAAACACGGAGGAAGCCTTTATGTCAGATAAGAAATGGTCTTTTGAAACATTACAAATTCATGCTGGTCAAACACCTGATCCGACCACTGGTGCTCGTGCTCTTCCTTTGTATCAAACAACTGCGTATCAATTCAGAGATACTCAACATGCAGCAAACTTATTTGGTTTGGCAGAACTCGGAAATATTTATACACGCATTATGAATCCAACGCAGGATGCTGTTGAACAACGCTTAGCAGCACTTGAAGGGGGCGTTGCAGCACTCTTAGTTTCATCAGGATCTGCAGCAACTACATTCGCCGTATTAAACGTTGCAGAAGCAGGCGATCATATTGTTTCAAGTCCGAGCTTATACGGCGGAACTTATAACTTATTTCACTACACGCTTCCAAAATTCGGAGTTGAAGTTACTTTCGTAGAAGATCCAGAGGATCTTGATTCTTGGCGCAAGGCTGTTCGTCCAAATACGAAGGCTTTTTTTGGTGAAACAATTGCGAACCCTAAAAATGACATTCTCGATATCGAAGGTGTTGCCAAAGTTGCACATGACGTTGGTGTTCCGTTGATTGTAGATAACACTGTCGCCACTCCATATGTAATTAAGCCAATTGAATATGGTGCAGATGTCGTTGTGCATTCAGCTACTAAATTCTTATCAGGTCATGGAAATGCAGTTGTAGGTGCGATTATTGATTCTGGTAATTTTGATTATGCAAAATATCCTGCAAAATTTAAAGGATTCAACGAACCAGATCCAAGTTATCACGGCCTAGTCTTCGCTCAGGCACTCGGTGTTGGATCCGCATTTGGTGCAAACCTTGCCTACATTTTCAAGATTCGATTGCAACTACTCCGTGACGTGGGTGCAGCTGTTGCTCCATTTAACGCATGGTTACTTGCACAAGGACTTGAAACACTGAGCCTTCGCATAGATCGCCACCTAGAAAATGCGAAGGCAGTTGCAGAATGGCTCTCTAAACATCCAAGTGTTGAGAAAGTCAATTACGCATCTCTTGCTAACTCTCCTTGGAACAAACTTGCCAAGAAATATGCACCGAAAGGTTCTGGTGCAGTGCTCTCTTTTGAACTCAAGGGAGGTGTTGAAGCTGGAAAGAAATTTGTCGAATCCCTCAAACTCTTTAGTCACGTTGCAAATATCGGTGATGTTCGATCTTTGGTGATTCATCCAGCAACTACTACTCATTCACAATTGAGCGCAGATGAGCAATTAGCTGCGGGAGTTACACCAGGGCTCGTTCGACTAAGTCTCGGTCTTGAAAACATTGAAGATATCAAGGCTGATTTAGAGGACGGTTTCAAGGCGTCGAAGTCCTAGTTCGCACACTAGGCTTCTTGCCATGACAACGCAGGTACCAGCGCCACCGAAACTTCGAGGATGGTTTCACCTTGGTGCCACACCTGCGGTCTTTGTTGCTTCTCTTATCTTATTTATTTTAAGCAATTCTTCGCTTAAGTTTGCTGTTGCACTTTATTCAGTGACAGCAATTATGCTCTTTAGTGTTTCTGCGATTTATCATCGCGTTCCTTGGTCGCCTGCGAAGAAAATAATTTGGCGCCGTTGGGATCATGCAAATATTAATTTGCTTATTGCGGGTTCTTATACGCCTTTTGCTGTTGCATTACTTGAAGGTCGCGATCGAATAACACTGCTCGTCGTTGTTTGGGTTGGTGCCCTCACTGGTGTTGCGCTTCGGGTCTTTTGGGTTGGTGCACCTCGATGGCTATATGTTGCGAATTATTTATTACTAGGTTGGGTAGCTGTGATTTACACGCCACATCTGTATAAGGAAGGTGGACTCTGGGTTTTACTTCCGATTCTAATTGGGGGACTTTTTTATTCAATGGGTGCAATTTTTTATGCGCTGAAAAAACCTGGTCGACACGCAAAATATTTTGGCTTTCACGAGCTATTTCATATCTTTGTTTTAGCGGCGTGGATCTCGCAGTACATCGCTGTTTCGGTGGCCATCTACCGCAATTAAGCACAGTCTCACTAGCGCCTCTAACCCCTAAGTAGTCATGCGGGGACTTTTGCCAGTGGCCCAAAAGGCTCTAATCTAAAGCCCCTAGAGCGTCTCTAGAACGTATCCGTCGGCAGCAAGGAAAATGATGAGCGAAAAAAAGAGCTTCCTCAATTGGGTTGGTTTTACTGGTGAAGAACAAACGACTCCAGGTTCTGTTGACCGCATCCGTGAATTAGAACAACAACTCGCAGACCTGCGCTCACGTCGCGACATTACTTCCCTCAGCAAAGAAGAGTTTGAAATTCTCGCAACTGAAACTGCGATGTCGATGATTAAATCTGCACAGTTGCGTGAAGCACGTGCACAAGCTGCCTCCGATCGTCTGGTAAATGAGACTTCTCGTGCTGCAAAAGATGCGCTAGAAGCCGCACAAAATAAGGCGGCATCAATTCTTTCTGCTGCTGAATCTCGTGGGCGTAAATACATTCAAGCCGCTGAAGCTGAATCAGAAGAGATGATTGCGAACGCACAAGATGCAGCTGAGCGTGCAATGGAAGATAAGAGGCGCGAAGTAACAGCACTTGCACAAGCAGCACGTCGCGAAGGTGAAAGAATTATTTCTAGTGCGACTGCTGAAGTTTCAAGCTACCGCCAATGGCTAACCGGTGTAATTTCTGAAGCTGAACGCCTCTATCGCATTCAAACACAATCACTCGATGCCGCTGAGAGTGCAATTCATCAATCACGTACTCGACTTGAAAGTGCATTTACACGCTTAGCGGATCTTCAAAAGAGCGTTCTTGAAAACCTTAATCCCGATGACACGGTTGTCAATCGTGGACCAATTCGCGTGGAGAGTCAGCGCACAAAGAAAGCTATCGCTGCGCCAAAAGGTAAGTCGACCAAAAAGGTTGCAAAGAAGAGTTCTGCAAAGCGTAAATAACTCTTATGTCTGCTCAACGCGGAATTAAATATATTCCAGCAATCGATGGATTGCGTGCTGTCGCGGTGATCGCAGTAATGCTTTATCACTTAGGTGTTCCATGGATTCCTGGTGGCTTTCTTGGCGTTGACTTATTTTTTGTAATCTCTGGTTACGTAATCACGCGTCTGCTCTTAGATTCAATACATCGAAGCGGTGGCCTAGATCTGCGTGCTTTTTATAAATCTCGCTTACGTCGATTACTTCCACCGCTTGTGTTCATGATTATTACAACCACTTTGTTTATTGGAGTGTGGGCTCCTGACACGATAAAAAGACTCTTGACAGATACTCCATTTGCGCTGACTGGAATGATGAATTGGTGGCTTGTATTTCGTCATCAAGATTATTTCGAGGCAATTGGTCGCCCACCACTATTGCAACACACATGGTCTCTTGGAGTTGAAGCCCAGTTTTATTTAATCTGGCCATTAATTCTGCTGCTTGTGCTTCGCCAATTAGGTCGCAAAATAATTCCTGCTGCCGCCCTCTTTATTGCTATTGGTTCTGGTGCTGCACTTTTGTTGGTATCGCTCAGTATTGATTCAAATTCAACTCAAGGTGTCAGCCACGTCTACTTTGGAACAGATACTCACAGCATTGGCTTGTTCCTAGGCGCAGCCCTTGCCGTTAATTGGATTCCGCAAAACCTAAAGCAAGACATCGCCAAAAGAGCACAAGATGTCATCGATGGGATCGGAATTTTTGGGTTTCTTGGCATCCTTGCATGTTTCTTATTTATTGATGAAAGTAACTCAACGCTCTACAAAATTGCATTTCCTTTGGCAGGAATTTTTGGTTGCGCAATCATTATGTCGGTGGTTCATCCCGCTTCA
The DNA here is from genome assembly GCA_029979485.1 of Candidatus Planktophila limnetica. GTDB lineage: Bacteria > Actinomycetota > Actinomycetes > Nanopelagicales > Nanopelagicaceae > Planktophila > Planktophila limnetica_A. The sequence goes on along the minus strand of JAPOHK010000005.1, from coordinate 5,700 downwards.
CGCTTTGCACCACTCTTGCAAGGTAAAGCAATTCTCTGGATTGGTGAGCGTTCATACGCAATCTATTTGTGGCACTGGATTGTTTTTCAAGTAACTAGACCAAGCGTTGATCTAGCCGGGGCTAGTTGGGCCTTATACGCACTACGAATTCTGATTGTTTTCGCGTTGGCAGATATATCACTTCGATGGGTTGAATTGCCATTTAGAAATGGTTACGTCGAATCTTGGTTTAGAGGCATGAAATATCGAGCTAAAAAAGTTCGAGTCCGCCAAAAAACAGTATTAGCAGTTTCAATAAGTTCGGTACTTATTGCTACGTCATTAGTCAGTGCAAATGCAATTGCTATCAGTGAAAGAAACCTTGAAAAGCTTAAGCTGGAAATCACCTCACAGGCTGAAGTTGAGACAGAAATGTCTAATGCATCGGATGGTTTGTGGGTAGCTGGTGACTCAGTAATTTTAGGTATCAGGTATGAACTCTCCAACCGACGTGACGTTGGATTAATTAATGCTCACGTGGGACGTCAAGCTCCCGAACTTATTGAAGTACTCAATAAAGATAAGGCTCGCATGGCAGGCGCCCCCGTTGTTGTAAATATGGGAAATAACAATCGACTCACCGAAAGTGAAGTAGTTTCAATTTTTGAAGCAATTAAAGATCAGCCGCAGATTATCGTTGTTAATACTGCAGTCCCGCGGGGTTGGAAAGATGAAAATAATTCACTAATTGCCAATGTTGCCGCACGCTACCAAAATGTAAAGGTTGTTGATTGGAACAAAATTTCAGAAGGTCATCCAGAATACTTCGCGCCAGATGGAGTTCACTTAGTTCCTACCGGAATAGCAGTCTACGTTGATGCAATTCTTGCAGAGCTTAAATAAACTTCAATAAAAAAGCCCCCGCACAAAGCGAGGGCTTTTTTATATAACTAATTACTTGTATTGACCTGCGAGACCGAAGATCTTTGCAGAGGCAGTTTGGCCATCTGCATAGACGCTGGTTACCCGGAACTGAGTCCAACTATCAGAACTTGTAAGAGTTACTGAATGTGTTAACTCTGTAGGACCTGTTGTTGCAACAACAGCCCACTCTCCACCTGCTGGCTTAAGTTCAACGTTAAATCCTGTTAGACCTTCTGTAGCCATAGGAGCTTTCCAGCGAAGATTCATTCCATCTGCTGAACGAATAGCAACGAAAGCACTTGGTGCTTCTACTGTTCCAACAGTTGCAGCAGGAGTTGTTGGCTCTTCGGTTGCAGTTGGTTCATCAGTCATTGTTGCTGTGGCTGAAGGTGTTGTCGGTGCAGCAGCATCATCGCCATCTTTTCCAGATTTTGACCAGACGAGAATTGCAAGAAGAACAATTCCAACTACAACAATTGCTACAACGCGATTAGAAGCGCCTTGCTTTGGCTTGTTATCAAAAGTAACTGACTTTGCAGCAGCACGTGGTGCTGGCGCAGTTGTTACATCAACACGACCGCGAGCGCCACCAACTGGAACTGCTGGAACGACTAGACGATCAACTGATGTTGCGCGACGTGAAGACTTCTTAGTTGTCTTACGTGCAGCAGATTTCTTAGCGCTCTTCTTAACTGCTGATTTGCGAGCTGTGCTCTTCTTGGCAACTTTTTTAGCAGTTGACTTGCGAGCAACAGACTTCTTTGCAACCTTCTTAGCGCTCTTCTTTGCTGCTGATTTCTTAGCAGTTTTCTTAACAGCCACATGAACTCCTTGGGTAGCGGTACGTACTTACTTCACGCACTCGGATAAGGAAAAGTTTACCCCAGTGAGGTCAGCAAACTGATTACGTGAGGTGCTATTGCTCGGAGTGATTTACCTCGATGACTTATCAAATCCTTCTCCTCTGCGCTCATTTGTGCGCTGGAGATTGCTAATCCATGTGGTCTAAAAAGGGGGTCATACCCAAATCCTTGATTGCCAATTGGGGCGAAGAGAATGGAGCCTTCGAAGATTTCTTCTGTGACGTGCTCGCGTCCATCAGGAAGAACAAGTGCTGCAGCACAAGTGAAGTGAGCGTTTCGCTTACCCTCTGGAACATTTTCTAATTCGCGCAACAACTTTGCATTATTGCCTTGATCATCTCCGTGCACTCCGGCATATCTTGCTGAGTAAATTCCAGGTGCACCATCTAGTGCATCCACACACAAGCCGCTGTCATCTGCAATTGCGGGTAAACCTGTTTCAGCGCAGATACTTCGGGCTTTAAGCAGAGCATTTTCTTTAAATGTACTGCCGGTTTCTTCCACATCAGTTGTGTGAGGAAACTCTTCCAGTCCAACTAATTCAATTGCGCCATTAGAAATTGCATCAAGAATCCGACGAAACTCTCTGATCTTTCCTTGATTGCGTGTGGCTAACACTAACTTTACTGGCGAACTCATTTGGATAGAGCAGAACTCTGCATTCCAGCTAAGTCTTTGCATCCGCCAACTGCTAGGTCTAGAAGTTGATTCAATAGTGCACGATCAAATGGAACACCTTCAGCGGTTCCTTGCACTTCAATAAATCGTCCATCACCGCTGCACACGACATTCATATCGGTATCTGCACGCACATCTTCTTCATAGCAAAGATCTAGCATCGGAATTCCATCAATAATTCCAACGCTGACAGCAGCGACTGAATCAGATAGTGGCTTAGATGTTGCTTTGATATGTCCTTCTTTTTTCGCCCAAGCGATTGCATCAGCTAAGGCAACATAGGCACCAGTAATTGCCGCAGTTCGTGTTCCACCGTCGGCTTGTAAAACATCGCAGTCGATAACAATTGTGTTTTCGCCGAGTTCTTTTGTGTCAACAATTGCTCGAAGTGAACGACCGACCAAGCGAGAAATCTCTTGTGTACGTCCACCTAATTTTCCCTTTACGCTTTCACGATCAGAGCGAGTATGTGTAGCGCGTGGAAGCATTGAGTATTCAGAAGTTACCCAGCCTTTACCTGAATCTTTTAACCAACGTGGAACGCCAGGAGAAAATGATGCAACGCAGAGAACTCGTGTCTTTCCAAACTCAACAAGAACAGAGCCTTCAGCGTGATCTAGCCAACCGCGAGTAAATTTAATTTCACGGAGCTGATCGTTGGTGCGTCCATCATTGCGTGCCATGTATGTCTCCGATTAGTTGGATGGTTTATAGGTTTTGGTGTTCAACTCGTCCAACTTCTGGACCGAGAAATCTGCGTGCAAGAGTTTCAAACGCCTTTGCATCCCCTGTTGCCAGGAATCTGTGATCAGCATTCTTTGCAGCAGAGTGAAGCAAATTGTTTTCAACAAGCACTCGGTATAAATCTTTTGCAGTTTCTTCTGCGCTAGATACAAGCGAAACTCCGTTGCCAACAACGTATGAAATTACTCCGGTTAAAAGTGGATAGTGGGTGCATCCCAAAACCAAAGTATCAATGTCGGCATCTATAACTGGCTTTAAATACTTGCGAGCAACTTCTGTAATTTCGGGACCAGATGTTTCTCCGCGTTCGACGAATTCGACAAACAATGGGCAGGCAACGGAGGTTATAGTTAAGTTAGGAGCAGCAGCAAATGCATCTAAATAAGCTTTTGAATCGACAGTTGCTTGTGTGCCAATCACGCCAATTCTTCCTGAACGAGTTGCTGCAACCGCTCTGCGAACTGCCGGTTGAATTACTTCAATAACTGGAACTGAGTATCTCTCACGTGCATCGCGCAACATCGCAGCACTTGCTGTGTTGCATGCAATTACGAGTGCCTTAACGCCTTGATCAACTAGGAAATCTAAAGTTTCTAATGCGAATTCTCGAACTTGTGCAAGTGGACGTGGTCCATATGGTCCACGGGCTGTGTCGCCAATATAAAGAGTTGATTCATTTGGAAGTTGATCAAGAATTGCGCGTGCAACTGTTAAGCCGCCGACGCCGGAATCAAAAATTCCAATAGGTGCATCACTCACACCGCGAAGTGTATCGCTATGCCCACAATTGGTTATCGAGTGCTTCTGATGCACTGACATGATCAGCGCTATAAACGCCAGTAGATAGGTATTTCCAACCAGCATCACAGACAATAAATGCGATGTCAGCACTCTTTCCATCGCGGATTGCTTCGGCTCCCATTGCAAGGGCGGCATGAAGTATCGCGCCGGTAGAAATGCCTGCAAATATTCCTTCAATTTCTAATAAGTCACGTACTCGTTTAACAGAATCTTCTGCACCAACTGAAAAACGACGAGTTAAAACAGATGCGTCATAGAGTTCTGGAACGAATCCTTCATCAATATTTCGTAATCCATAAACAACTTCACCGTAACGCGGTTCAGCAGCGATAATCTGCACATCTGGTTTTTGTTCGCGCAAATACTTTCCGGCGCCCATCAATGTTCCAGTTGTTCCCAGACCAGCCACAAAGTGCGTAATTGTTGGAAGATCAGCAAAAATTTCTGGGCCAGTTCCTTGATAGTGCGCAAGCGTGTTTGCGGGGTTTCCATATTGATACATGAAAACCCAATCAGGATTCTTGCTTGCTAACTCTTTTGCAACCCGTACTGCTTCATTTGAACCACCTGCAGCAGGTGAAAAAATGATTTTTGCGCCCCACATTTCTAATAATTGTCGACGCTCTATTGATGTGTTTTCAGGCATTACGCAAATTAATTTATAGCCACGAGTTTTTGCCACCATGGCAAGTGAAATTCCTGTGTTGCCACTAGTTGGTTCAAGAATTGTTGCACCAGGTTTTAAATCGCCATCTGCTTCAGCTTTTTCAATCATGGCAAGGGCAGCACGATCTTTAATTGAACCTGTTGGATTGCGATCTTCCATCTTTGCCCACAACCGAACATTTGGAGCAGGAGAAAGTTTTGGTAAACCAATAAGTGGAGTGTGGCCTACTGAACTTTCTAGTGAATCAAAACGTGCCACTTTTAGCCACCTGCAACAGCAGGCAGAACGGTAATTGAATCACCTGATTTAAGGGCTGCATCTAGTCCGCCAAGAAAGCGAACATCTTCATCATTTACATAAATATTAATGAAACGACGCAGCGCACCATCTTCTAGTAAGCGTTCAGCTAAACCAGGGTATTGACGATCTAGATCAGAAATAACAGATTTAAGATCTGCGCCATCAGCAGAAACAACCTTCGCATCCTTTGTATAGGGACGCAAAATAGTTGGAATTCGTACTTCAATCGCTGCTGTAGTCATGTGCTTATTATTGCTAAAGCGTGCATCTTTCGCCAATTCAAGAATGCCTAGTATTCCTAGAATGAATAGAGGGCTTAATCCAGGATTGTTACGGGTTCTTCTGTGACGTTGCCATCAATTATTCGGTACGAGCGAAATTCTGTTGCAGGTGCAATCTCTTCGCGTGTAGAGACGAGAACGTAATGCGCCCCAGGTTCACCCGCGTAGGCAATGTCTGTGCGAGATGGATACGCCTCTGTTTCTGTATGAGAGTGATAAATAACAACTATCTCTTCATCTTTATCATCAACTTCGCGATACAGAGCCAACAAATCTTTTGGATCAAATTCATAAAATGTTGGAGAGTGGGCAGCGTTAATCATTGGTTTTAAACGAACTGGGGTATCTGCACCAATTGGTCCAAGAATTACACCGCAAGCTTCGTCAGGATATTCAGCGCGCGACTGTTCAAGAATTTGATCAACAATTGCACGTGAAATTGTCAGAGACATATCAGGATTCT
>JAPOHK010000074.1 GCA_029979485.1 Candidatus Planktophila limnetica | reverse complement strand
CAGCGCGAACATGATTTAGAGATTGCACATTTTAATGTGGCAGCAGAACTTGAAGACCTCGCGTTATCAGGAGTTCTCTATCCCGAAATAGATCCGATTCGCGCGAGTGAAACTGTTATAAAACGTTACCGCCGATTGTGGACTGCGCTAAAAGAGCCACAGAAACTTGACCCAAATGATCGCCACGCAGTTGAACGTGCAATGCGCGCTCTTCATGATCTTGGTTTTACCGTGGAAGAAGTATCGGTCTCATTAGATGGTGAAAACAAATCACTTATCTTCCAACCAAAACTCGTTGCTGCTGGTTATCACCAAGCGCGTTTAATGGAGTTAATGGGATTAGAAACTGAAGAGCTTCAAGCCAAACGTCTACTTGCATCCTTTGATAGATATCGGTCTCGTATGGAAGAGCCACGACCACCCGTTAATCAGAGTGCACTTAAGTGGCTTAATGAAGTTTTCAGACCAACACTTGCGCAAGTGCCACAAGAGTTAGTGGGAAGAGTCGAACCTGCACAGATGTTTCACGAAATTTTGGAACACCGTTGGTATTTAAGTGAAAAAGCCGGTGGTGATGTTGGGTTAGATCATGCAACAAAGTCATACATTTCCGAAATTCTTCCATTTAGAAGCGACTCTGGCAGGATCACCTCATGACGCTTCCACCAAATTTTGGCCGCGCAGTAGATCTTTCATCTCTGGGAAAACCAGCGCCACAAGCGCCATCAACAGTTGCTGGAATTTCAGTAACTCCTACTAATTTAACAACTGATTTTTTAGAGTATTCATCAACCAAAGCTGCGATTGTTTTGTGCTGGTCGCCTCGAAGCGCTGAATCAATTGCAACTCTTGCAATCATGGGTGAATTGGAATCTGAAAGCAACGGTGCCTGGCGCCTTGGAAATGTAAACATAGATGAGCAACCACAAGTTGCACAGGCGCTTCAGACAAAAACAGTTCCATATGCAGTTGCATTTGTTGCAGGTCAATTAGTTCCGCTCTTTGAACAGCCATACACAAAAGAACAGATTGCATTAGTAATTAATAAGGTTCTTGAGTTATCTGCTCAACAAGGTGTTGGTGCGCCTCCTACAGAAGTAATCGAACCTGAAGAAGAAGAGGCGCTCAAGGCACTTGAAACGGGAGATTTCACGACTGCGCAAGCTGCTTATAAGAAATTATTGGCTCGTAAACCACAAGATGCATTCGCTAAATTAGGTTTGGCTCAAACAGAGTTATTTATTCGCACCGCTGGATTAAACCCAGACATAACAAAAGCTGCGGCACAGAAAGATCCACTCGATGTTGCTGCCGCCATGGCGTGCGCAGATATAGAAATCATTAGCGGTGAAGTTCAGCCCGCTTTTGATCGCTTATTGCACTGTGTTAGAAATTGTTCTGATGAGGCTAAGAAGCAGGCAAAAGATCACTTGCTGGCACTCTTTGCATTAGTAGATCCCGCAGACCCTCGATTAATCAAAGCACGTAGCGATTTAGCTAATGCACTCTTTTAAGAATCAGCCAGAACCTTCAGTGTTACCCGCATCCGCGGCACGCACATCATTGATCTGATACTTATCAATAGCTTCTTGAATTAACTTAGGCTTGATTTCACCTTGAGCAGCTAATTGCTGAAGGGCTGAAATAACAATTGACTCTGCATCCACCTTAAAGTGGCGACGAAGTGCACCGCGAGTATCTGAAAGACCAAATCCATCTGTTCCAAGTGCTGCAAAAGGTTGTGCAACCCAAGGAGCGATTTGCTCTTGAACTGCGCGCATAAAGTCAGAGACTGCAATCACTGGACCCTTTGCGCCATCTAATTTGCGAGTTATGTATGCAGTGCGCTGATCTTGTGGATTGAGCATGTTGTGACGATCAACTGCAAGACCATCTCGACGAAGTTCATTCCATGAAGTAACAGACCAGACAGATGCTGCAATGTCGAAATCTTCTGCCAATAACTTCTGAGCTTTAAGTGCCCAGTTAACGCCAACTCCGGAAGCCAAGAGTTGAACGTTTTTCTTGCTCTTAATTGTCGCTGGTGCGTAGAGATAAATACCACGTAAGAGACCATCTACATCTAGGTTCTCAGGTTCTGCTGGTTGTACGTATGGCTCGTTGTAGACCGTTAGGTAATAGAAAATATTCTCTGAATCTGGTCCATACATACGGCGCAGACCATCTTTAACGATGTGACCGAGTTCGAATGCAAAGGCTGGATCGTATGAAACTACGGCAGGATTTGTTGAGGCAAGAAGATGTGAGTGACCATCTTCGTGCTGTAAACCTTCTCCGTTAAGAGTTGTACGGCCTGCGGTCGCACCAACAACAAAACCACGAACGAGTTGATCGGCGGCTGCCCAGAAAGCATCTCCTGTGCGTTGGAAACCAAACATAGAGTAGAAGATATAAATAGGAATCATTGGTTCATCATGTGTTGAGTAAGAAGAACCAACGGCTGTAAATGAAGCAACAGATCCGGCTTCGTTAATACCTTCGTGAAGAATTACACCTTCAGTGGATTCCTTATAAGAAAGCATTAGTTCGCGGTCTACAGACATGTACTTCTGTCCGTTTGGTGAATAAATCTTCAGAGTTGGGAAGAGTGAATCCAAACCAAATGTGCGAGCTTCATCAGGAATAATTGGAACAAGACGTGCACCAAGACCTGGGTCTTTAATTAAATCCTTGAGCATACGAACGAATGCCATTGTTGTAGCAATTTCTTGATGACCAGAACCGCGCTTTACTGATTCATATGCTGAATCATCTGGTTGCGGCAGAGGCTTTGAAACACTGCGACGACGTGGAATAGATCCTCCGAGTGCTTGGCGACGCTCTGCCAAGTATTTGGCTTCCACAGAATCTGCAGGTGGCTTGTAATAAGAAGGTAAGTACGCATCGAGTTTGTCATCGGTTAATGGAATCTGCAGACGATCGCGGAATGTCAAAATATCTTCCTTAGTCATCTTCTTCATCTGGTGCGTTGAGTTGCGACCTTCGAAGTGCGAACCAAGTGTCCAGCCCTTAATAGTTTTAGCAAGAATTACTGTTGGACGACCATTGTCTTGAACGGCTGCAGAGTAGGCAGCAAATAGTTTGCGGTAATCATGTCCACCTCGTTGCAATCCCCAAATTTGATCATCACTCCAATTTGAAACCATTGCAGCAGTACGTGGATCGCGACCGAAGAAATTCTCGCGAATGAATGCGCCGTTTTCCGCCTTAAATGTTTGGTAATCACCATCAAGTGTGGTGTTCATGAGGTTCACAAGTGCACCTTCGCGATCTTGCGCGAGTAGTGGATCCCAACCGCGACCCCAAATAACTTTAATAACGTTCCAGCCAGCGCCACCGAAGATTGATTCGAGCTCTTGAATAATCTTGCCGTTACCGCGCACGGGACCATCTAGACGTTGCAAGTTACAGTTAACAACAAATGTGAGGTTATCTAACTTCTCACGTGTTGCCAGTCCGATTGCACCGAGAGTATCTACTTCATCTACTTCGCCATCTCCAAGGAATGCCCAGACACGTTGATCGGATGTGTCTTTGATTCCGCGATTATGTAAGTAACGATTAAAGCGTGCTTGATAAATTGCATTGATTGGACCAATTCCCATTGACACAGTTGGGAACTGCCAAAAATCTGGCATCAAACGTGGATGTGGGTATGAAGATAATCCACCAGCAGAGTGTGAAAGTTCTTGGCGGAATCCATCTAATTGATCTTCAGTAAAACGTCCTTCAAGAAATGCACGCGCATACATTCCAGGAGATGCGTGGCCTTGGAAGAAAATTTGGTCTCCGCCACCTGGATGATCTTGTCCGCGGAAGAAGTGGTTAAAGCCAACTTCATATAAAGCAGCAGAAGATGCATATGTAGAAATATGTCCGCCGACTCCAACACCAGGACGTTGCGCACGATGCACGAGCATTGCGGCGTTCCAACGATTAAATGCACGAATACGTCGTTCGATTAATTCATCGCCAGGAAACTCTGGTTCGTGTGCAGGAGAAATAGTGTTGATGTAATCAGTTGTACGAAGTGCAGATAACGGAACGCCATTTTCGCGCGCATGCTTTAGAAGATTGAGCATTAAGTAACGAGCACGAACAGGACCAGCATGCTTGAGGGCTTGATCAAAAGATGCTTGCCATTCGGCGGTTTCACTTGGGTCCACATCGACTAGCTGTTCAATGATCTGATCTGGCGCCTCAAATGTTTCGCTCATAGACGTATTCTCCACGTACTGGCCAGTTAGTGGAAATTGAAGGCAATGAATGCGAGCAAAACACTTGCGCTCGCGCCAATCATTGTGTGGACTTAGCCCGTGCCAAGCAGACTGGGAGTCGCCAAAGGTGACCTCGTACTCGAGGTCGGATACGACGTTGATTGTGATGAAGAACTGCGTGCGGCAATTAAGGCAATCACAGGTACTGAATTCTTAGATAGTGATATTCATGAAGTAGTCGATGCGGTCATTTTGTGGTGGCGAGATGGCGATGGCGATCTCGTTGATGAATTAGTTGATGCACTCACATATTTGTCTGAAACTGGACCGATTTGGGTTCTGACTCCAAAGCTTGGTCGTCCGTATCACGTTGAACCAAGTGAGATTCAAGATGCTGCGCCAATTGCTGGGCTAAGCCAAACATCCACAATTCCAATTGCCAAAGATTGGACCGCCACACGTCTAGTGGCACGTAAAGCCGGCAAACGATAAGTTTGCGCACATGACACTAACTATTGGCCAAGCGGCTCCAGAATTTAATTTGATGGATCAACACGGAACACAAGTTTCGCTCTCTTCATTTAAGGGAAAGAAAAATGTTGTTGTTCTCTTCTACCCATTTGCATTCTCAGGTATTTGCACAGGCGAACTCTGCGCACTACGCGATGATCTTGCAGCATTTCAAAATGACAACGTTCAATTATTAGCAGTCTCTTGTGATCCAATGTATGCACAACGTGCATTTGCAGAACAAGAAGGTTACAAATTCCCAGTACTGGCAGACTTCTGGCCACATGGCGCAGCAGCAAAGGCGTACGGTGTTTTCAACGAAGAACGTGGCTGCGCAACACGTGGCACATTCGTAATTGATAAAGAAGGAATCCTGCGTTGGCAGGTAGTAAACGGCCTTGGCGATGCGCGTAACGTTGCTGATTACAAGGGTGCAATCGCATCTCTTTAATAGGTTAGACTTAGGGCTCCACTTAACGGTGGAACTTAAGGGTGCTTAGCTCAGTGGTAGAGCGTCTCGTTTACACCGAGAATGTCGGGGGTTCGAAACCCTCAGCGCCCACCAGCAACAAGGAGTACATACATGTCAATCAAAAATAATGGCGTCATAAATCATCCGCAAAGAGTTGTGTGCGGAATTGCCGTAGACATTTACTCCATCATGATTACTGATCTCTACGACCCTTCAGCTATTCCAGGTGCGT
>JAPOHK010000069.1 GCA_029979485.1 Candidatus Planktophila limnetica | reverse complement strand
TGTTGGATTATAAATCGGTGCACCAATTCTGCTGCCACCAAGTGATTCCGTCGGCAGCGATGATAAATCTGCGCGAGCAACTTTTTGTAACGCACCACTTTCTAATTCTGAGCGCGACCAGTCAGAAATAATCGAATCAACAAAGATCACTTTTTGACCAGAAATCACGGCAGCACGTTCTTTGCCAATTTCTCCAATGCGCGCGATTCTCACTCTGTAATCTCTTCCTTTAAATAGTTGATGAACTTAACCATATCTATGTGGAGGCAGTCCACTTAATCCAGTGCCGGTGACGGCAAGAATCTTTCCCGCCAAAGGTTCTTTATCTAGTTCAATACCTTGGCTGGCTGTTGTCACAATCAGAACATTGCCATCTGCTCCACCGAATGTGCACGATGTTGGTCTACTTACACCCAGTTTAATTTCGGATATTTTCTTGCCTGAAGGTTCGAAAATTTCAACGCGTCCACCATCCCAGAGTGCTACGGCAATTTTTCCATCAGCGGTCACACTCAATCCATCCGGAATACCCTTTGATGTATCGAATGTAATCAAATCAACTGGATTACTTATGCGACCATGAACAGCTTCGTAATCAAATCTCTTTAATACTCCAGGGATGCTATCTATGTAATAAAAGAAATTGGAATCTGGACTCCATCCCATTCCGTTGGAGAGCGTGAGGTTATCCAACACTGATAAATACGAGCCATCTTTTTCTAAAACATAAAGTGAGCCGCGATTTTTTTCAAAAGTGAGCGCCAAGCTGCCTGCCCAGAATCGACCAACAGGATCGACTTTTCCATCATTCATTCGCATATCTGCTGCTAGAAATGAGTGCAGCGCAGAAAACTTTCCGTCAATGCTTACGTGCGCAAAGCCTTCTTGAGTTGCCGCAATGTAATCACCACCGCGTGTGTGTGCAATCGCTCCGAGCATTGATGGGGCTGAAAAAGTCTGTGTCGCACCCGTATCTAAATCAGCTGTATGAAATTTATTTTGGGTGATATCTGTCCATGTAACGCAATTGGTCTGTGGGCTCCAGATAGGACCTTCACCTAAATCAGAGACAACATCTGAAATCGCACGTATATTCATGGCTACATAATTCGCGGATCAATATGAATCTTTGGACCTATTCCGGCTCCTTCAATTTTCTTGCCGGAAAGAACAGCAGATGTCTTTGATAAACCAACGGTTGCTGCAACTATTGGACGTGGATCAATTTCGCCACGCGAATAAAAATCAATTGTTCCTTTAAGTCCCGGCGATGCCGAAAGTATCCCGACTGCTGTGACATCTTTTAGTACAAGTGAGCGACTATCTAGTGTGCTGGGTTCGCCAGAGACGCCGATATAAACAACGCGCCCACCAGGCTCTACTCGAGCAAGTGCTTCGGCTGGAATCACTGCACTATTTGTTGCATCGATAATTGCATCAAAGCCACCATCGACTTCTTCAAACTCTTGTGTTGAGAAGTGAACACCCAAATCTTTTGCGAGTGAGAGCGTTGCAGAGTTTCGACCGACCATATGAACTTCTGCTCCCATTGCAATTGCAAATTGCGCAGTAAGCAAACCAATTGTGCCACTTCCCCACACTAAAACCTTTTTGCCAGGACCTGCGTGAGCTGCTTGGGCAGAACGCAATGAATTTCCACCTGGTTCGATCAACGCACCTACGGTGTCATCTATTGAATCTGGTAATTCATGAAGAGCGAATTCTGGAACCAAGAGTTGCTCTGCAAGTGCCCCAGGCCAACCATTTCTAATTCCAATTTCAAATCTATCTGCGCATACATGTTGTAAACCAGATCTGCATCGCTTGCATTTCTGGCAACCCAACATTGTGTCGCCAGTTACGCGTTTACCAATCCATTTCTTATCTACGCCATCACCAACCTGTGAAACTGTGCCACACCATTCGTGACCCAGACGTATTGGATATTTTGCTTCACCCGTTTGAAAATAAGCCATGTCACCATCAAAAAATTCAACATCGGTTCCACATACTCCAGCTCGCGCAATATCAATTACAACGTGACCTGGCTTTGCAATAGGTGCATCAACTTCTTCAATACTTGATTGACCTGGTGAATGAACAACGAATGCCTTCATAAGAACGCCAATGCTAGACGAAGTATTCGCAGCACGGCTATGCTCTTTGAGTGCGAAGTTCAGATTGGTACGCGGGCGATGATAGAGATTCCTATATTCATCGCGCTTGGATGCGACGCGGTAATCCAGATTCCGCATTTGATGGACGCCCGCAGATTGCAATAGTTAATACAGCCTCAGATCTTGCTCCATGTAACACACATCTCGATGAAATTGCGCAGAGTGTAAAAAATGGAATCTGGGAAGCAGGTGGAGTTCCACTTAACTTGCCGATGATTTCACTCGGTGAAACTCAAGTGCGACCAACTGCAATGTTGTGGCGCAATATGGCTGCCATGGCCACAGAGGAAATGATGCGCGCTAATCCAATTGATGGCGCCGTTCTTTTGGGTGGTTGCGATAAAACGATTCCAGCTCTACTCATGGGCGCATCCTCGGTTGATCTTCCATCCATTGTTGTTCCAGGTGGACCAATGCTCACTGGAACATTTAGAGGATCACCTTTGGGTTGTGGAACAGATGTATGGCGAATGAGCGAGGAAGTTCGCGCAGGTTTGTTGAGTAAAGCTAAATTCTTAGATTCGGAGTCAGCAATGATTCGCTCTCGCGGTCACTGCAACACAATGGGAACCGCATCAACAATGGGAATTATGGCTGAAGCACTTGGCATGACACTTCCCGGAGTCGCAGGAATACCTGCGCCGGATAGCAGATTGTTACAAGCAGCCCATAACTCTGGCCGTCGTATTGTTGAAATGGTCACGAGTGATCTCAAGCCAAGTCAAGTTATGACTAAAGCATCTTTTGAAAACGCAATCCTTGCACTCGCGGCAATCGGTGGTTCAACGAACGCGGTTGTGCATTTACTAGCCATTGCTGGTCGACTCGGTGTAAATCTTACCCTCGATGATTTCGATCGAATTGGCTCTCGCATTCCGCTCCTTGTAAACCTTCAACCATCCGGAAAATTCTTGATGGAAGATTTCCACCGTGCGGGCGGACTTAGTGCTGTCTTTAAGCAACTAGAAAAACTGATGAATCCGAAAGCAATTACGGTCACTGGTAAATCAATCACTTCCACAATCGGTGATGGAGAAATTTACGACGCAGAAGTTATCAAAAGCATGGATGCACCACTTCAAAAAGAAGCAGGAATAGCGGTATTACGTGGAAACATCGCTCCCCTTGGCGCAGTTATCAAACCTGCGGCAGCAAGTCCAAAACTTCTCAAGCACTCGGGTCCTGCACTTGTATTTGAAAGTATTGAAGATTTCCACGCGCGAATTGATTCCGATGATTTAGACGTTACGGCTGATTCAGTACTAGTGCTACGTGGATGTGGCCCGAAGGGTTATCCCGGAATGCCAGAAGTTGCGAATATGAAAATTCCTGGAAAGTTAGTTGCTCACGGCGTAACAGATATGGTCCGCATTTGTGATGGTCGTATGAGTGGAACAGCTTACGGAACAGTAATTTTGCACGTTGCACCAGAGTCCGCAGCGGGTGGTCCACTATCAAAGATTAAATCAGGTGACATTATCGAATTAGATGTTGCAGCTCGCACAATTAATGTGAAGTTATCTGATGCTGATATTGCGGCTCGCTTGGTTTCTACTGCAACAGAGAATGCGTATGCAGATCCGATTCGTGGATGGCAGAGAATGTATATAGATCACGTCATGCAAGCAGATACTGGAGCTGACCTTGATTTCTTAATTGGTTCTAGCGGCTCTGACGTGACGCGCGAATCTCACTAAATCTGTGCACTGCAATTCCAGCAAGTAATCCCCAAAATGGTGCGCCGACGCCCCAACCAGAAACTCCAGAGATTGTTACTAAGAAAGTTACAACAGCTGAATCTCTAAAATCTTTTTTCTCTAACGCATCTGCAAGTGAAGCCGTAATTACTGGCAAAAGTGCGAGGCCCGCCAAAATTGCTGTGAGTTCTAGTGGGAATGCACCGTATAAAGTTGAAAAGATTCCAGCAAATAAAGCTGCCACGCTGTAGGCGACACCGGAAGCCACGCCTGCAAAGTAACGAGTCTTTGGGTTTGGATCGCTATCCGGTGAAATCGCAATCGTGGCAGTCATCGCAGATAAATTAACTCCAGCTCCACCAAAGCCAGCGCCTAAAAGGGAGAGAGTGCCACCGAAGTGAACAATTTGATTAACAGGTGGTTTGTAATGAACCGCTTTAAGCAGAGCAATGCCAAGTGCATTCTGAGTTGTCATTACCATTAGAAAGATTGGAATCGTTAGAGTAAAAAATGATCCAATTGAAAATGTTGGATTGGTCCACACGGGAGTAACCACTTCAAAACTCAGTGGTGGAATATCGATTTTAGATTGTGCAATAACAGTAATTAAACCGACTGCAAAGGATGCCAATAGTGGAGCACGCCACTTAAGAGTGCGACCTAGATAAAATACAAAAAGCATCAAAAGACCCAAGAGTGGATTTATGCGAGTGGATGTGAAGATACGGGTGCCAAATACAAGCAACACTCCTGCAAGCATCGCCATGATGATTGCGTGTGGGATTGATTGCATTAATTTATTAAAAATTCCTGTATATCCAACAATCATTAATAAAATTGAAGCACCAAAGTAGGCGCCAATTACTTCTGAAAATGAGTGATCAACTAAACCTGTAACAAGAAGCGCCGTAGTAGTAGATGCCCATGAACCAATGATTGGTATACCGAATCGAAGAGTAAGCAGTAATCCAAAGAGCCCTGAACCCAAGAAAACCGCAAAGAGCCATGAGTTTGTTAATTCAATGGGCATATCGGCTGCAGCTGCTGCTTGATACAAAATTGCAATTGGTCCAGTAGTTGAAACAAAGACAACTAAAAAGCCGGATAAGAGCGCTGTCCAGGATGCAGCTTTTGGAAGCCTTCGAATATTGTGCGCGAGTGCTTTAAATAAAGGTAAATCAGTTGTGCCGGTTTCGATATCAGACATTACTTCGCAAATCTATTGATAGTGCGAACATGTGAAGGATTTAGGTCAGAAACTGATTTCACTCCAAGTAATTTCATAGTGCGATAAATCTGGGTGTTTAAGATTTCAATTGTGCGATCTACGCCATCTCGTCCGCCAGCCATGAGGCCGTATAAATAAGCACGGCCAATCCATGTGAAGTTGGCTCCATTAGCAAGGGCTGCAACAATGTCAGCTCCGTGCATGATTCCTGTGTCCATGTGAAGTTCGGCTTTCTTGCCAATCTTCTTGCGAACTTCTGGAAGTAATAAGAAAGGAACTGGTGCGCGATCTAGTTGGCGTCCACCGTGGTTAGACAAAATAATTGCATCAGCGCCGGCGCTTACTGACTTAACTGCATCATCAACGTTTTGAATTCCCTTAACTACGAGCTTTCCCTTCCAATTCTTGCGAATACACTTAAGGTAATCGAAAGTTACTGTTGGATCAAACATTGAATCGAGTAGTTCGGCGACTGTGCCATTCCATGAATCAAGGTATGCAAACTTAAGTGGACCTGTAGTTAGAAAGTTCATCCACCAGGCTGGACGTGGAATTG
>JAPOHK010000140.1 GCA_029979485.1 Candidatus Planktophila limnetica | reverse complement strand
CGCAAAGAGGACACCTGAGACAACGAATGTGAGGTGAATGGCGATTCGCCAGATAGTGCCTTCGCCAACTTCTGCTTTCCCAGAGAGTTCAATGAAGTCTTTGAGAAGTTCGATTACAGAGATTGCAACCAATGAACCAATCAGCTTGATCTTTAAACCACTGAAGTCGATTGTTCCCATCCAGTGTGGGCGATCACTTGATTCTGTCGCGGCATCAATTCGAGAGACAAAGTTTTCGTAACCAGCAAAAATAACCATCAAAATTAAGTTTGCAAGAAGAGTTAAATCAAGAAGTGCTAATAAATCTAAAGTAAATGTGCTCGCATCTGATTGACCAATTTCTTCAGCAAGATGAATAAATTCGATAACAAATCTGTACGCCAGCAATACAAGCGTTCCGACTAACCCAAGATAAAGAGGAGCTAATAACCAGCGGGCGCGGAAAAGGACAACTTCGACTGTGTGTATGACTTTATTCATGAGCGAAATTTTATCTTAAGAATCTAAAGCAGTTGTGGCAAAGAGCCACTCTTCTTCTTTCGTGTTCTTATCTGCCCGTAATTCCTCGAGTTTTGCTGTGATTTCAATGAGTCGCTCGGCATCAAAGGCTGCGGTGCTCTGTTCTTCGATGAGTGCGTTGATCGCTTCATCTAACTTAAGTAATTGCTTTTCTAATCTAGCTACATCTTTTTTAAGTTGTCTCTGTTCGGCAGCGCTGGATGTGCCCTTATTTGTTGATTGCGATTTTTTGCTACTTATTGCATCACTTCGTTGCTCGAGATATTGATCTACTCCGCGAGGTAAATCACGGAGCGAGCAATCGCCTAATAATCCAACAAAGCGATCGCAGACTCGTTCGAGAAAATATCTATCGTGTGAGACCACAATAAGCGTGCCGCCGTAGCTATCTAATAAGTCTTCTAGTTCGGTCAGGGTTTCGATATCAAAATCATTTGTTGGTTCGTCCAGCAGTAAAACATTCGGGCTATCCATTAACAAACGAGTCAGCTGTAAGCGACGTTTTTCTCCACCTGATAAATCTTTAACTGGAGTCCACTGCGAATCGCGATCAAATCCCAAACGTTCGCAGAGTTGGGATGCAGAAAGAGATTTACCGTTGCCGAGTTCGACGTGATTAGCAATTTTTTCTACTGCTTCAAGCACACGCCATGTTGGATCTAATTCGTGCAAGTGTTGTGTTAGAAAAGCTGCTTTTACCGTTACACCAGTTACAAATTTGCCGGCAGATGGTTGTATTTCACCCGTCAGCATTCGCATAAGAGTTGTTTTGCCAGCACCGTTGATTCCAACGATTCCGATGCGATCTCCTGGACCAATGTTCCAATACAAGTCATCTAGTAATAATTTGTCGCCAGCGCGAAGTTGTACGTGGTGTGACTCATAAACAGTGTTGCCTAAACGATTGCGTGCAAATTTTAATAATTCGCCTTGATCACGTGGCGCAGGTTCAGCCGAGATTAATTCATTTGCAGCATCAACTCGAAACTTTGGTTTAGTTGTTCGAGCAGGTGCACCTCGACGTAGCCACGCTAACTCTTTTCGAATTAAGTTATTGCGACGTGCATCCATCGCACTTGCCTGGCGAGCGCGCTCCGCTTTTGCGAGAACGAAAGCCGAATATCCACCGTCGTACTCTTCAACTTTGCCACCAACTACTTCCCACGTGCGCTCTGTGACAGCATCCAAAAACCAACGATCGTGAGTGATTACAGCGAGAGCTAAAGATTTGCGTGCGAGTAAATGGTTAGCAAGCCATGCAACGCCTTCAACATCAAGGTGGTTCGTTGGTTCATCCAACAGAATTAAATCAAGATCATCGATTAATAACTTTGCTAATCCAACTCGTCGGCGTTCTCCGCCTGAAAGAGTGGCAAATGTTCGCTCAAATAAGTGATCATCAAAGCCACCGAAGAGGCCTGTAAATACTTCGCGGATTCCCGCATCACTTGCCCATTCATGTGTTTGTTTATTTCCAAGAACTACATCTCGAACAGTTGCACCCGCTGGTGCGTTATCTACTTGTGAGAGCAATCCAATGCGGGTGTCATTTGATTTAGTGACGCGACCGGCATCGGGAGTTTCTGTGCCGGACATAATTTTCATCAGCGTGCTTTTTCCGCTGCCATTTCTTCCAACAATTCCGATGCGATCACCTTCGGAGATACCCAGTGATACGCGTTCTAGGAGCGCGCGAATATCGAAAGCCTTTGAGACTTCCTCTAAATTAAGAAGATTGCGCGCCATGGGCACAGAGCGTACCTTTGAACAATGAAGGTTACTGACCGCCAATACGCCCTGGATCTAGATAAGAACGATCCGCTTGCTCACTTCAAATCAAAGTTTGTGGTCACAGACCCATCGATGTGTTATTTGGATGGCAACTCACTCGGACGTCTGCCACACGCAACTGTTGTGGCAGTAAATGATTTCTTAACAAAAGAGTGGGGTCCAGAAGTTGTTACTGGATGGAGTCACTGGGTTGATGAAGCACAGCCAGTTGGAGATTTAATTGGTGAAGCAACACTCGGTGCTGCAAAGGGACAAGTACTTGCATGCGATACAACATCAGTTAACTTCTATCAGCTCTGCTTGGCTGCAATTAAGGCGCGTCCGGGGCGTAAAACAATTATTACTGACACTGCTAATTTTCCAACAGATAGATATATCTTGGATGGAATTGCAAAAGAGTTCGGATTGAATTTGGTATTAATCGATAACGAATCTG
>JAPOHK010000129.1 GCA_029979485.1 Candidatus Planktophila limnetica | reverse complement strand
GCGTCGGTCGCTGAGAAGGGCAACTAAATGAGAGAGAATGCACCAGTGAGCGTTTTAGCAGATAGATATGCATCCGCCGCGATGCGCGAAATTTTCGCGCCAGAATCAAAGATCATCGCAGAGCGCAAACTCTGGATTGCTGTTGCTAGCGCTCAATCACAATTAGGTCACGCAATCCCAGAATCAGTAATTAAAGATTACGAAAAATTCGTCTCTAAAGTAGATCTTGCATCTATCGATGCGCGTGAGAAGAAGAGCCGCCACGATGTAAAGGCTCGCATTGAAGAGTTCAACGCGTTAGCTGGACACGAAGTAATTCACGCAGGAATGACGAGCCGCGATCTCACTGAAAACATCGAAGCGTTGCAGATTCGAAACGGCTTGAAGATTGTTAATGACAAAGTAATTGCTCTGCTTGCTCGCTTAGGGCAAAAAGCTGCGCAGTATGCCGATCAACCAATTGCCGGTCGCTCACATAATGTGCCAGCGCAAATCACCACTCTTGGAAAACGTTTCGCTTCAAGTGCCGAAGAACTTCTCTTTGCATACGAGCGTTTAGTTTCATTACAAGAGCGCTATCCAATGCGCGGAATCAAAGGACCTGTTGGCACTTCCCAGGATTCAATTGACTTGCTCGGCTCAAGTGATGCGCATCAGAAATTAGAAAAGGCAATTGCTGCCGAACTCGGTTTCTCAAATGTTTTAGATTCAACGGGCCAGATTTATCCACGCTCATTTGATTACGACGTAGTCACAACTCTTGTGCAGATTGCTTCTGCTCCATCATCCCTTGCTACATCTATTCGCTTAATGGCTGGCGCCGAATTAGTAACAGAAGGATTTAAAGCTGGACAAGTTGGATCTTCTGCAATGCCACACAAGATGAATACACGTTCATGCGAACGAGTAAATGGTCTCTCAGTTGTATTACGTGGATACGCATCTATGGTCTCTGAACTCGCTGGCGATCAATGGAATGAAGGCGATGTTTCCTGCAGCGTTGTTCGTCGTGTTGCTCTACCAGATGCTTTCTATGCCATCGATGGTTTGCTCGAAACAATGTTGACTGTGCTTGATGAATTCGGCGCATTCCCTGCAGTAATTGCTGCAGAACTTGAGAAGTATCTGCCATTTTTAGCAACGACAAAGATTTTGATGGCTGCTGTTAAAGCAGGCGTTGGCCGCGAAGTTGCACACGAAGTAATAAAGGAACACGCAACTAAAGCGGCGCTAGAAATGCGCGAAGGTAAAACAAATAACCTGCTCGCAGCAATCGGTGCCGATTCACGAATTCCATTAGATGCCGCTGCCCTTGCTGCGTTAATTAAAGATCCAATTGAATTTACTGGCGATGCTCGCCAACAAATTGCACGAGTAGTTAATCGCATTGACGCGATTACTTCCGCGCACTCTGCCGCAGCGCAGTACAAGCCCGGCTCTATTCGGTGAGCGGCTTTGGCCTAGCTGGCCAACCGCCAGCGCCTGCGATAAATGGGTGGAAACATCTGCGCACCGGAAAAGTTCGCGACCTATATACAAATGAAGATAACGAAATACTCTTAATCGCATCAGATCGCATTTCAGCATTTGATTGGGTCCTGCCAACACCAATTCCAAATAAAGGCGCAGTGCTTACACAACTCTCGCTCTTCTGGTTTGAATTACTTGCTGACATAGTTCCTAATCACGTCATTAGTGATGATGTTCCAGCATCTGTTACAGATCGCGCAGTAATTGTTGCACCACTTGAAATGTTCGAAGTCGAATGCGTTGCACGTGGTTATCTAACTGGCAGCGGATGGAGTGAATATCAAAGTAGTTCATCTGTCTGCGGAAATACTCTGCCATCAGGTTTATTAGATGGGTCAGAGTTACCGCAATCAATCTTTACTCCAGCTACAAAAGCTGAAATTGGCGATCACGATGAAAACATAGATTTTGCACAGTGCGAAAAAATTGTTGGCGCAGAAACAGCTGCAGAGCTTCGTGGGCTAACACTCAAGTTATATGAAACGGCTGCCGAGTTTGCGCAATCTCGTGGGATTATTTTGGCTGATACTAAATTCGAATTTGGAACGGATGAAAGTGGTGAAATCACACTCGGTGATGAAGCACTCACACCTGACTCTTCGCGCTTCTGGGAAGCGAGCACATGGAAACCAGGTGGTGCTCAGCCTTCATTTGATAAGCAATTTGTCCGTGATTATTTGATTTCAAGTGGCTGGGATAAAAAGTCACCACCACCTGAACTGCCAAATGAAATAGTAGAAAAAACAGCAGAACGTTATGAAGAAGCATATTTCCGTATTACCGGCAGCCGGTTTAACGGATAAATTTAACTCCTACCTAGTTATCTAAAGAAAGGCGCACTAATGGCAAAGATCGTGGTCGACGTGATGTTAAAGCCTGAAATCCTTGACCCACAAGGAACTGCTGTTGCTGCTGCGCTACCTCGTCTTGGATTTAGCTTTGCAAAGAGTGTTCGCCAAGGAAAAAGATTTGAAATTGAAATCGATGGAGAAGCAACACCAGAACAACTTGCGCAAGTAGAAAAAGCTGCAGAAACACTTCTTGCTAATCCTGTAATCGAAACCTTCACAGTTCGAGTGGAGAAGTAATTGAAAATTGGCGTCGTAACATTTCCGGGCACTCTCGATGATCGAGACGCTGCTCGTGCTGTGCGCTTTGCTGGTGGACAAGCAATCTCACTCTGGCATGGTGACGCAGATCTTCATGGAGTGGACGCGGTAATTCTTCCTGGCGGTTTTTCTTACGGAGATTATTTACGTTGCGGCGCAATCTCGCGCTTTGCCCCAGTGATGCAAACAATTATCAAACGCGCCAATGAAGGTATGCCATTACTCGGTATTTGTAATGGATTTCAAGTTTTATGCGAAGCGCACTTATTGCCAGGTGCACTCACACGTAATCACGAACTTCATTTCTTATGCCGTGATCAAAAGATTT
>JAPOHK010000125.1 GCA_029979485.1 Candidatus Planktophila limnetica | reverse complement strand
GTATCAGCATGAGCATCAAAGTGAATCATCGATATCTTCCCGAGGCCGCGATGATCGGCAATGGCAGCAACATCGGCAGAAGCAATTGAATGATCGCCACCAAGTACAACTGCAATCACGCCAGCGCGTGAAATCTTCTCCGTTGCTGCACGAAGTACTTTTAGCGATTCTGTTAAGTCACCTGGTGGCATTAATAAATCGCCAGCATCAAAAACCTTTAGCGCCTTCAAACCATCAATCCGAAGTGCCAAATGTGGTCGTTCGCCATCATGTGGCAGGTAATCGCCCATTCGAATTGCTTGTGGACCAAATTTTGCGCCAGATCTATGTGAAGTGCCACTATCGATTGGTGCTCCGACGATAATTACATCAGCACCTTTATATGTTTCTGGCTTATCCAAATCACATGCCGGCACCCCGAGGAATGTGAAATTTGGACCATACATATTTCCGATATTGGCCACTTAGTTTCCTTAAACCACTGGAAGTGCAGCTAAAGCAGATGCAAAATCAGCATCTTTCAACACTGAATCTTTCATCTCGCCACGTAGATATTGATCATAGGCTGCAAGATCAAAGTGACCATGTCCGCAAAGAGCTGTGAGAATTACTTTTTCTTCTCCAGTCTCTTTCGCCTTGAGAGCTTCCTGAATTGCAATCGCAATTGCATGAGTTGGTTCAGGAGCTGGAACGATTCCTTCAGTTCTAGCAAATTGCAGTGCAGCTGCAAAGCATTCTGTCTGCTGAACAGATGTTGCGGTCATTAATCCAAGCTCATAGATATGGCTAATTAGCGGTGACATTCCGTGATAGCGAAGACCGCCGGCATGAATTGGATCTGGGATGAAGTCATGACCCAAAGTATGCATCTTCATTAAAGGTGTCATTCCTGCGGTATCTCCGAAATCGTATGCGTAAACGCCACGAGTTAATGAAGGGCAAGATGCAGGTTCTACAGCTCTAATCTCAGGATTCATCTTTCCCTTCAACTTCTCGCGAATGAATGGGAATGAAAGTCCAGCAAAGTTTGAACCGCCACCAGTACAGCCAACAAGTAGATCTGGTGTATCGCCCACTTTTGCCAGTTGTAGTAGCGCTTCTTCTCCAATAATTGTTTGATGAAGAAGTACGTGATTTAGAACTGAACCTAGAGCGTAAGCTGCATCCGGATCCTGTGCAGCAACTTCTACCGCTTCAGAGATTGCGATACCAAGAGAACCGGAGTGATTCTTTGGATCGGCTGCTAACTTTCTTCCTGCTTCAGTTAGATTTGATGGTGAGCGATGTACTTTCGCCCCAAATACTTCCATCATTAATCTTCGATAAGGCTTGGCATCATAAGATCCGCCAACTTGCCAGACTTCACATTCGAGACCAAAAAGAGCGCATGCATATGAAAGAGCTGTTCCCCATTGGCCTGCGCCAGTTTCGGTAGTGATCTTCTTTTTGCCGGCCTTTTTATTATAAAAAGCTTGTGGGACAGAAGTGTTTGTTTTGTGTGATCCTGCCGGAGAGACGCCTTCGTATTTATAATAAATTTTTGCAGGTGTTCCGAGCGCTTTCTCTAAATTTCTAGCTCTATAAAGTGGAGAAGGTCTCCATTGGCGATAGACATCAAGAACTTCACCTGGAATATCAATGTAACTGTCACTGGAAACTTCTTGCAGAATTAAATCCATTGGAAATAGTGGCGCAAGATCATCTGGGCCAACCGGTTGCAAAGTACCAGGATGTAATGGCGGTGGAGGTGGCGCAGGGAGATCAGGAATTATGTTGTACCACTGGGTTGGCATCTCACCCTCATCAAGAGTGATTTTTGTGAATGACTTGGGATCCTTATTGAGAGCCATTTTCTTCCTTTCGACAGTCGGGCAATAGTAATGGCGAAAGGTCAAACTTTGTAGTGGTAATTACCCTCGTTTACGTTGACGGCTTACGACTTGGCCCACAATCACGATAATCAACGCAATAAAGAACATCGCACTTCCGATTACATTGGCTTGTGCTGGAATACCGCGAGCAGCAGATACGTAGACAAACTTTGGGAAGGTGCTGACTATTCCTGAATTGAAATTGGTAATAATGAAATCATCGAATGAAAGTGAGAATGCCAATAGAGCTGCGCCCGCAATTCCAGGCATGACAAGAGGCAGAGTTATATATCTAAAAGTCTCACGTTCGTTTGCATAAAGATCCATTGCGGCTTGTTCCAGTTTTGGATCAAGGCTGGCGATTCGAGCTTTGACGGTCACAACCACAAATGAGATACAGAACATGACATGAGCAATAACAATTGTCCAGAAGCCTGGATTGATTCGTAGGTTCAGAAACATTGCAAGTAATGAAGCGCCAAGTACAACTTCTGGTGTCGCCATCGGCAAGAAAATTAAAAGATTTGTAGTTTTTCTACCTCTAAATTTGTGTCGCCCTATTGCAAAAGCAATCATTGTGCCCAAAATAGTTGCAAAAAGCGTCGAAATGATTCCAATCTGTAATGAGTTAGCTACGGCAGTACAAACCTGTGGAGCGCCACAAGGATTCTTCCAGTTATCTAAAGTAAAACCCTTCCAGACCAAATTGCTCTTTCCGGCATCGTTAAATGAAAATGCAAAGGTGTACGCGACTGGAATAAATAGATAAATGAATGCCAGAACAGCGTAGATCCTAATTAAGTTTCGGGAAATCCAACGTCGAGTTCGGTGCGAAAAGGACGGACTTGGCAATAAATCTTTTGTCATACTAACTCGTCCGTTCCGGAGCGACGAATGTATAAGGTCACAAGTATCAAAATTGTTGCCATCAGTGTGAATGAAAGTGCAGCAGCTGTTGGATAGTCGACAACTGCAAAGAAGCGAGATTCAATTACGTTTCCAATCATCTTTGTGCTCGGACTTCCCAAAATCGCCGCATTAACGTAATCACCGGCCGCTGGAATAAAGGTTAATAATGTGCCAGCAACAACTCCTGGCATAGAAAGTGGCAAAGTTACTTTACGAAAAGTGGTGAAGCCATTGGCGTAAAGGTCTCCAG
>JAPOHK010000112.1 GCA_029979485.1 Candidatus Planktophila limnetica | reverse complement strand
CTCACGCAACCGTTATTGCACGCGAAAGTGCTTCAGCAATTCGAGATGGCATGGGTCCGGCGCATATCTTCTCAATCGAACAGAGCGCGCTTGCTTATGCAGAGTTTCATACGCCAACACAGGTTGCTAACAAAGTGCGCACTACAATCGCCAAGTTAGCACCGGAACCATTCGAAGAAATAGCCGAACGTGCACGTGATACACGGCGGGTTTCATGCTTTAGAGAAGTAGATGGACTCTCCACGATTGTTGCGATTTTGCCAGCAGAAGATGCGCAGATTGTAATGAAGGCAATCGAGAACTTTATTCACGCACAAGTTGCTAATGAGTCCATTACTTTAAATGCACAAGGCGTGAGTGGTGCTGATGGTGATGCTGGCTCTGTTGGTGTTGGCGCTTCTGACAGCGCAGCTAGTGCTTCAGATTCTGCAAACGATTCAGAAGTACAACCGGGACAACACCGTTCAATGGATATGAAACGTGCGGACGCATTAACAAGTATTGCGGCATGGTCACTTCAACAGAGCACAGTCGATGTAAAACTTCATCGCAGACCTGTAACAGTAAATGTCACGATTGATTTGCCAACACTTCTCGGGCTTGCAGAAAATCCAGGACAACTTGCTGGATACGGTGCAATTCCCGCATCTGTTGCCCGCATATTGGCATCTGATGGAAAGTGGCAACGATTTATTACTGATCCACAAACTGGAACACTTCTAGATTTTGGTCGTGAAAGTTACGAACCTCCGCAAGCGCTCGTTGATTTTCTAATTGCACGAGATCGAACTTGTAGATTTCCCGGTTGTCGACAATCGGCAGCTCGAGCGGATTTAGATCATGCAAAGAGTTGGGAAAGTGGTGGTGAAACATCGGCTGCAAATCTTGGAGCACTCTGCCGAAGACATCATCGATTAAAAACTCATGGTGGTTGGAAATTAAAGTCTCACTCCGATGGTGCATGCACATGGACTTCTCCACTTGGAAAGATTTACGAAGTACCGGCAAGGCCGATGCTTGAAGCTATATAAAGAGTGAGGGATCGGTTAAGCGCGTTCCATGCTTGAAGCTATCTAAAGAGTGAGGGATCGATTAAGTGCAGTAGCTGATGTTTAAAAATACTGCTTGAATCTAACGAGTGCGGGGAACTTTGATGCGCAATGAATTGGTGACAACGAACAAACTAGATAGCGCCATGGCACCTGCTGCATACATTGGTGATAATAATCCGAGTGCTGCAATTGGAATACCGACAATGTTGTACGCAAATGCCCAACCTAGGTTTACGCGAATAGTTCTCAAGGTGCGCTTGGAAAGTTTTAGTGCATCGAGCACTGCAGCAAGATCAGTGCGCATAAGTGTGATGTCGGCGCTGGAAACAGCAACATCTGTGCCTGTTCCCATAGCGATGCTTACATCTGCGCCGACCAGTGCTGCTGCATCATTGATACCGTCGCCAACCATCACAACTGTGCGTGATTGACTCTGTAATTCGCGAATCTTTGTAAGTTTTCCTTGAGGTAGCGCACCAGAGAAAACGTGATCACTTTCGATTCCCACTTGTTTTGCAATTGATTGAGCCGCATCTTCTGAATCACCAGTTAGCAACCAAGGAGTTATTCCAGCGTTCTTTAACTTAGCAATTGTCTCTGCTGCATCAGATTTAAGTTCATCGCCCACTGCAAAAACAGCGAGTGCAACGCCATCCCACGCTAATACTGAAACACTTAAGCCTGCATCGTGTCCACGTTGTACTGCAGCTGTAATGAGTGGATGAAACGCGGTCGTACTGTGAGCAACGGCCGCAGGTGAGCCAATTAATACAACTGGTGAGTGCGTTCCAAGATTTACGCGACCTGCTGCACCTGACCCAGGTGTTACTTGAAACTCGGAAACGGAAGTGGATTTGATTCCCTGTGCTGAGATGAATTCGCGAATGCTCAGTGCAATTGGGTGGTTATTTTGTTCTTCAATTGAAAGTGCAGTAGAAAGAATTGTTGCATCACGAAGCAGTGGCTCAAAAGAAGCGCCAAGTAAAGATCCCGCATCAGTTGCAATTGTTACTTCGTGAACCTTCATCGCACCAGTTGTAAGAGTTCCAGTTTTATCCAAAACAATTGTGTCTACTCTGCGAGCGACTTCAAGAACTCGGGGATTACGAATAATGATTCCGCGCTGAGCACCGCGACCTGATGCAACGAGTAATGCAACTGGTGTTGCTAGTCCAAGTGCACATGGGCAAGCAATCACGATGACAGCAATTGCTCTAGCAATTGATTCAGAAAGCGAATAACCGTTGTACCAAAGTGCGCCAAATGTTGCCAAAGAAATAACGGTAACAATGGGCACAAAGACAGCACTGATTCGATCTGCTAAACGAGCAATTGGAGCCTTGGTGCTTTGAGCTTGCATCACCATGGAAGTAATGCGTGCGTATTCAGTATCTCGACCAACGCGAGTAGCACGAACAATCAGGCGACCATTTGTATTTACCGAGCTTCCAATAACACGATCACCAGGACCAACTGTGAGTGGCAATGATTCGCCAGTAATAAGTGAGTTATCAACTGAGCTATTGCCCGAAACAATTACGCCATCTGTGGCAACGCGATCTCCCGGTGCAACAACAAACTCATCGCCAATTTCTAAGTTTTCTACTGGAATTAGAACAGTAAGCCCGCCGCGAATAACACTAACTTCTTTAACGTTTAAAGCTAATAGCGCAGAGAGCGCACTGCTTGCGCGGCGCTTTGCACGAGATTCTAGGAATCTTCCGAGAACAACGAATGTGATAACTCCAGCGGCAACTTCTGTATAAACATCACCATTACCTGTGGCGTTGGCATAAATCGACCAACCAAAGGCAGCAAGTGATCCCATTGAAATTAAGTTATCCATCGTTGGATGCAGGAGATTGCGAAGTGCAGCGCGATGAATTGGCCATGCGACGAATAGAACAACTGGCGCACTGAGCGAAATTACCAACCACGCTGTTGGTGAATACATCGGATGCAAAATTCGAAGATCATCAAGTGTTTGCAAAATTCTTGCATCGATTTGCTCGTGCCACGCCATAGTCATTGAAATAGCTACAGCAGGAACAGAAAAGAGAAGAGCAAAGAAAAGGGCTACTGCAGAACGTTTGCTATGTAATGCAAATTGATTTGAATCCCCCAGTAACTCTGCTGAATACCCAGCACCTTTAACTGTTGCGATTAACTTTTTCGTAGATATCTCTGCAGGCGCCAAAATGTGTGCTGTTTCGCTAGCGAAGTTAACTGTTGCACTTACACCTTCTAGATTATTAAGCGCACGTTCAATTGTATTAACACACGAACTGCAGGTCATTCCCTCTAACTTAAGTGTCCGAGTTTCCAGCGCGCGCTTAGTCATTTAAGTATCCACTCAATGCACGAGTGACCGCGCCGCT
>JAPOHK010000071.1 GCA_029979485.1 Candidatus Planktophila limnetica | reverse complement strand
GCGATTGCACATCTTTTCTCTGGACGTCCGCCAACCGTTTCTGCACTATTGGTTATTGGATTAGTTATCGCCTTAGGTTTGATCGGCTTCCTAGATGATTATTTGAAAATCTCACGCAAGCAATCGCTGGGATTAACTGGCAAGCAAAAACTTATTGCTCAAGGAATTGTTGCAGCTCTCTTTGGATATTTGGGAATTCAATTTGCTGATCTTGGCGGCCTAACACCTATTTCACAAAATCTGTCTACCGTGCGCGAAACATCCATTGTTCTTGGTCCAATCCTGGTTGTTATTTGGATTGCGTTAATGGTTGTCGCAACAAGCAATGGCGTAAATCTCACTGATGGATTAGATGGACTTGCAAGCGGCGCTTCTGTGATGACGTTCTTAGCCTTTGTTCTAATTGGTGTCTGGGAATTCGGCCAGAGTTGTGCACTCGTTACAAGTGCAAATTGTTACGCCGTTCGAGATCCACTAGACCTTGCAGTACTTGCTGCAGCTTTTGCTGGATCGTGTACAGGATTTTTATGGTGGAACGCTTCTCCTGCAAAAATTTTCATGGGCGATACGGGTTCACTAGCACTCGGTGGTGCACTTGCAGGTTTAGCTGCCACATTAAGAGTTGAGTTACTTCTCATTCCTCTAGGTGGACTCTTTGTCATCATCACGCTTTCAGTAATTATTCAAACGTTGTACTTTAAATTATCTGGTGGCAAGCGCGTTTTTAAGATGGCTCCTTTGCAGCATCACTTTGAATTAATGGGTTGGGGAGAAGTCACCATTGTTATTCGTTTTTGGATAATTGCCGGGCTCAGTGTCGCACTCGGTTTAGGACTATTTTATGCGCAATGGGTAAGCGCGTAAGAAGTTTTCCATGCCACTTAATTTTTCAAAGAGCCGCATCTTAATTTTAGGCGCCGGTGTAACAGGAAGTGCTTTGGCACAAACACTTACACGTCGCGGAGCTGTAGTTGCCATCGCCGATGATAAAAAAATTCAAGATTCTCCATACGAGACATACTTATCTGATGAAATTGATGTTAATGAATGGGAGAGCGTTGTTGTTTCACCGGGATGGAAACCTTCACACCCGTTGATTCAAAAATTCGTAGACGCTGGAATCTCTCTTACGAATGAAATAGATCTAGCATGGCAAATTAAGCAAGAAGAGGTGCCAAAGCAGCGCTGGTTCGCATTAACTGGTACCAACGGAAAAACTACGACTGTAGAAATGACTGCAGCTGCAATGCGTGCAGGTGGATTACATGCAATCGCCTGTGGCAATGTCGGTGATACTGTAATTGAGGCCGTAGAGAGCAAAGATAAATACGACGTTTTAGTCCTTGAATTGTCATCTTTTCAAATTCACTGGATGCAATTTGCTCAATTCAACGCAAGTGCAATTCTTAATATTGCCGATGACCACACAGATTGGCACGGGACATTTGAAGAGTACGCCCGCACAAAGATTTCACTGCTTGACTCAAGTTCTACAGGAATTCTCAATGCAGATGATGGTGAAGTAGTGAAAAGATGCTCTCAATGGAAAGGTCGCAAGGTTTTCTTTTCACTCGATACGCCTGGACCTGGAGAAATCGGAGTAGTTGAAGAGTTGCTTATTGATCGAGCCTTTGTAGCAGATCCACAAGAAGCAGCAATGATTTGCGAACTCACAGAAATTAAACCAACGGTGCCACACAACGTTTCAAATGCTTTGGCCGCGGCTGGATTAGCACGCGCTGCAGGTGTTGATCACGAGCACATTAGAAGCGCACTCGCTGCATTTACTCCAGGTCGCCATCGCATCGAAGAGGTTTTATCCCAAGCAGGAATTACGTGGATAGATGACTCGAAGGCTACGAACCCACACGCAGCGGCAGCATCAATTATGTCCGCGTTATCAGTTGTGTGGATTGCGGGTGGTCTCGCAAAGGGCGCACGGATGGATGAACTTGTCACACGTTGCAGTAAGAGAATCAAAGCAGCGGTGTTAATCGGTGAAGACCAAGAACTCATCGCAAACGCTATTCGTGAAAAGGCGCCACATATTGCTGTAGTTCAGATTCAAACTCCTTCGGACTATCACATTGGTTCACCAGATAATTCGTTGATGGAAGCTGTTGTCGAAGCAGCACGTGGATTTGCTGTAGAAGGTGACACCGTTTTGCTAGCACCAGCATGCGCATCCATGGATCAGTTTATAAATTATGCTGATCGGGGAGATCGCTTTGCACAGGCTGTGAAAAAGGTGATTGTCGGTGAGTGAGACCACGCAGAAATTTCTTGCACGACCATCTAGCTCGTACAAAATTTTAATGGGATCGACTCTGGCACTTAGCATTCTTGGCGCTGTCATGGTTTTTTCAGCATCTTCGATTTATTCACTTGAGAATGAAGGAAACTCATTTTCTGTAATTGGCCGTCAGCTATTTTTCTTGATTCTTTCCATACCTCTTGGTTACTTAGCGTCGCGTCAAAAACTAGATCGCTGGAAAAATCTTGCGCGAATTGGCTTTCTAATTTCTGCCTTAACTTTGATTATTGTGGCCATTCCAGGAGTGGGAAAAAGTGTTAATGGTAATCAGAACTGGATTAGCCTTGGTTTTGTAGACATTCAGCCGAGTGAAATTGTAAAAGTTTTGATGATTTTGTGGGCCGCGCATATGTTGGCGATTCGCGAGCACGCTGGGCGCTATTCAACAAATGTTTTAGCGCTAATCACACCTGGATTTGTTCTAATCATGGGGTTAATCATGCTCGGCCGAGATCTAGGAACGAGCGCAGTATTTGCAGCAATTTTGGCGGGCTTACTCTGGGTTTCAGGAGTTTCAGGAAAAATATTCGGTGGAGTTCTGGCAACGGTTTTTTCACTCATTGCTCTTGCCATTGCTACGGCGCCTTATCGCGCACAGAGATTTTTAGTAGTACTGAATCCTTTTGCTCCTGAAGATTACAAGAATGCCGGATGGCAACCAGCCCATAGTTTGTTAGGTCTAGCAAGCGGCGGGTTCTTCGGAGTAGGACTAGGAGCCAGTCGCCAAAAGTGGGGGAATTTAGCTGAAGCGCACACAGACTTCATATTTTCTGTAATCGGTGAAGAGCTAGGTTTATTTGGAACACTTATTGTATTGCTGCTCTTTAGTGCTTTGATTTTTTCGATTTTTAGAATTGCACTTCGCGCTAAAGATCCAATGTCCAAATATGCGTGTGCAGGAATTGGCGCATGGATTGCTTTTCAAACGATTCTAAACATTGGCTCTGCTACTTCACTGATTCCAGTAGTAGGCGTAACACTGCCGTTAGTCTCATATGGAGGATCTTCATTAGTCGCTACTTATCTAGCGCTAGGTTTTGTTCTAGGGACTGCGCGTCGTGATCCTGCTGCAATGGCAGATCTGGATAAGAAATAATGAACACAATAATTTTCGCAGGTGGTGGCACAGCCGGCCATGTTGAACCGGCTCTCTCCGTTGCAGCGCAGTGGATGAAAGAAAACCCAAAAGATATATGTATTTTTGTAGGAACAGAGCACGGTTTAGAAACCACGCTAGTTCCAGCAGCTGGATTTACTCTTCGCACAATTAAGAAAGTTGCCTTAAATCGAAAGTTTTCTCCAAATGCACTTCTTCTGCCGCGCAATTTACTTCAGGCGGTTATACAAGCTCGCTCGATTATCAAAGGAGCATCTTTACTCATTGGTTTTGGTGGTTACGTCAGCGCCGCCTGTTACATAGCTGCCAAATCATGTGGCGTACCAATCGTTATTCACGAGGCGAATGCTCGCCCTGGCATAGCTAATCGCCTTGGTGCTCTGTTTACTTCAGCCCTTGCTGTGTCTACTCCAGTTGCACATGCCCCATTTAGTCGTGCACTAATTACTGGCATGCCGTTAAAGAGTTCAATTACATCCATTATTTCCCGTAATGAATCTGACTGGAACCATGTGCGCACAGCATCAAAACGCGCACTTGGATTCGATGACGCCCTTCCATTGGTATTGGTAGTCGGTGGGTCACAAGGATCGCAAGTAATGAATAGAGTTATAGAGCAATCACTTGCTGTTCTACTTGAAAAGAAGATTCAAGTTATGCACTCAGTTGGTAAAAAGAATGCACTTCCAGCGGCGCAATCTGGTTATCAACCGCATTCATATATTGCGGATATGGCAACTGCTTATCTTGCGGCGGATTTGGTGATCTCGCGCTCTGGCGCAGTCACGTGTTCAGAGTTTGAAGCGCTCGGTAAATATGCATTGTTTATTCCGTTGGCAATCGGAAATGGTGAACAACTTCCAAATGCACAGCACTTAGCAGATCTCGGACGCGCGCAAGTTATTTCTCAAAAAGATTTCACATCTACGTGGCTTTTAGCTCACATAGATTCGTTGCTAGAAACTTCCAAAGCCCGCACTGCGCAGGTTTCCACAGCAAATAGCACCGCCCATGAGAAGATTACGGCTCTTATGCAGAACGCTCTGAGTTCTAACTAATAGACGGGGGAGTATGTACATGATTTCGCTCTCCGAACTTCCAAGCAAAAAACTCCACTTTATTGGCATTGGCGGCGCGGGCATGAGTGGTTTAGCGCGCATCGCATTAACTCATGGCGCTGCGGTCAGTGGCTCTGATGAAAAAGATTCATCTGTGTTAGCCGCCTTGTCAGCTCTTGGCGCAACAGTTTTCTCCTCACATAAAGCTGAGCAGGTACAAGGCGCTGATTTAGTTATTTATTCAAATGCCATTTCTCAATCTAATTCAGAACGTGTGGCTGCAGAAAAATTAAATATTCCTATCTATACACGTGCACAAGCACTTGCTCTTCTTATGAGTGAATCAACGAGCATTGCAGTAGCTGGAACCCACGGCAAAACGACAACATCTTCTATGCTCACTGTTGCACTTCAGGCGTGCGGTGCTGATCCCTCATTTGCAATTGGCGGAACGATTAGCGCGTCTGGATCTAATGCACACAGAGGCACTGGACAGTATTTTATTGCCGAAGCAGATGAATCCGATGGCTCATTTATTGAGTACAAACCCTTTGGCGCGATAGTCACAAACGTCGAACACGACCATGTTGATTACTTTGCAACTCCTGCAGATGTTACGCAAGCATTTGAGGAGTTCGCCCGAACAATTTCACCCGATGGCTTCCTGGTTTATTGCGCTGATGATCCTGGCTCACTGGCATTGGGACGCTCGGCATCAGGTGTGCTTGCAATTTCTTACGGCGAAAATGCAGAGAGTGATTTACATATAGATCACATAGAACTTGGAGCCAAGGGCTCAAGAGCACGTGCTCTGTGGAAAGGTAAATCAATTGGGCACCTAGAACTTAACGTTCCTGGTCGCCACAATATTGATAACGCAGCGGCAGCTCTGGCAGTTGGCCTACATCTTGGGTTGCCTACTGCTGGATTACTTGCAGGGCTTGCATCATTTGCTGGCACCGGTCGCCGATTTGAATTAAAAGGAACCGTGCACGGCATTCGAATAATCGATGACTATGGACATCACCCAACGGAAATTCGAGTGACATTAGATGCTGCGCGAAGG
>JAPOHK010000155.1 GCA_029979485.1 Candidatus Planktophila limnetica | reverse complement strand
GCCAATAGTTCGATAGGTATCACTCACAAAGGAATTAAAGCAGTCCTGATAACCCTGCGGGTGCCCTGCTGGAAGAATTGAATATGACTTGGCGCTTGCTGACTCTTCGGCTACTCCACGCAGAACAATTTGATTGGAGGCAAGCCCCCCGATCCACAACGAATCTGGCGCCTCCTGATCAAAGACAAAACTCTCACTTGGGCTTTCAAAAGAAAACCACAATTTGTTCTTTCGGCCAGCAGATACTTGGCTCAAGACTAATGATCCTTGTGCCCACTTATCAGTTCTAAAAATCATCGTTGCACCGTCTTCGGTATCTATTTCAATTTTGTCACCGCGGTTTTGAAATACTTTAATTAACTGTGCGTTGATGTGCGTGATCCGGTGCCCCGTCACGAATTCAAGAAGATCACACCAGTGAACTCCGATATCGCCAAATGCACGGGAAGGACCACCAATATTCGAATCTAGGCGCCAATTAACAGTTGTTTCACGGGAAAGCCAATCTTGTAAATAATAACCATGAAGTAAATTCAAGGGTTCCTTCAATTGCGAAACTCTCGAGCGAGCTTCCCGGACTGATGGGTGATAGCGATAAACAAATGGAACTGTAGCTACGACATTATTCAATAGTGCAAGATCATTCAGGTGCTGGGCTTCTATTACAGAAGTTGCCAAAGGTTTTTCACAAATAACGTGTTTGCCCGCCTTGATTACCTGTTCGGCCAATTCAGCATGGAAAATATTAGGAGTACATATGTGGATCACGTCGATATCGTCATCATTTAACATCTCTTCGATGCTAAGTGCCTTTGCTATTCCCATTTTTAACGCTGCTGCTTTTGCTTCTTCTATGGTTTTCGCCGCAATAGCAGTTACTAAACCACCAGCAGCCCTTATAGCGCGAACGTGTACTTCGCCAATGAATCCAAAGCCAATTACGCCAGCATTTATCACTAGTTGTGGAGTAAATGTAACTTCTTCCCGTGAAAATGTAGTAGTCATGCTATTTCTTTTTCGCTAACGCAACTGCAAGAATAATTATTAATCCTCGAACAATTTGTTGTTGACTGACTGGGAGACCAGCAAGAATCAACCCATTGTTGATCAATCCAACCAATAAGGCGCCAAAAAAGGTTCCAATTATTCTTCCACTTCCACCAAACAGACTTGTACCGCCCAAAATAACGGCTGCAATGGCAGAAAGTTCATCACCTGCACCCCATTCGTATCGACCTGTTTGTAAACGTCCTGCGTACAAGAGTCCAGCGATTGAGGCGACAACGGATGAAATCAACATAACTTTGAACTTTACATTCTTAGTATTTATGCCGTTGAACTCCGCGGCATCACGATTTCCACCTGTAGCAAGAACGCGTCGACCAAATGTAGTTTTTGTAAGAGTAATCCAGCCAATTATTACTGCTGTAAAGCTCCAGAGTAATAATCCTGGAAAC
This sequence comes from Candidatus Planktophila limnetica, assembly GCA_029979485.1. Lineage (GTDB taxonomy): Bacteria > Actinomycetota > Actinomycetes > Nanopelagicales > Nanopelagicaceae > Planktophila > Planktophila limnetica_A. The sequence continues at coordinate 663 of JAPOHK010000155.1, read as the reverse complement.
CAACCAATCGTTCCTGAGCCAAAAATTGCATTAAACCTGTCATTCAAGATTGGGATTGGATAATAATTTGTGATTAAAGCTGCAAATCCAATAGCGACACCTTGCATACCAAGTGTGACTAAGAAACTAGGAATTCCAACATGTGCCACTAAAAGTCCATTAAGAGAACCAACTACAAACCCAATTGCGAGTCCCCCAAGAATTCCTTGAATTAAGCCGTGGTCGCGCAACATAATCGCTCCAACCACGCTAGCCAGACCAGCTACTCCACCGATAGATAGATCTATCTCTGCCGCAGAGATAACAAAAGTCATAGCAACTGCCATTACGGTGATTGTTGCAGTTTGGCGGAAAATATTGAGCAAGTTATTCGATTGCAAAAATCCATCGTCATGTAGTAGCAAAGCGAAGAGTAAGAAAATTGCCGCAAACATCCAATAAATCAGTGTCGCACGGATATCGATTTTCTTGAGACTAGCTAGAATCATACTTTTATCCCTTGAACGATCATTTGTAGATGGTCTTCATCTCTGACATCTTTACGGTCTAACTCTTCAGCAATCTCGCCTTTTCTGATCACCAGGATTCGATCACATACCCCAAGCAACTCAGGTAATGCAGATCGTCGGAATCCTTGCCTTTGTTTTCGCTCTCTTGTTCTCG
>JAPOHK010000152.1 GCA_029979485.1 Candidatus Planktophila limnetica | reverse complement strand
TGTCTATCGCAACCTTGAAACACTAGAAAACGTCGGTCTTGTTCAGCACACCCACCTTGGCCATGGTGGCGCGACGTATCACGCAGCTGAAGAGCTAACGCATTTACACCTTGTCTGCGGAAAATGTGAAGCAGTTGGCGATGCACCAATAACAATTGCAAGCCAATTCGTTAACGCGCTCGCAGATGATTATGGATTTAAAACAGATGTTTCCCACTTTGCAATTTATGGCACATGCGCTGCCTGCTTTGAAAAATAGAAGCAAGTCCAGTCGAAGTGAGTGCAGTACTAGTTGAAGATGGCCCAGATAAGGGCGCGATTTGGCATTTCGGTGAACCAGTAAAAGAACAACGCGCACTCGAAGCTGGCACTGCGTGGGCAGATCTTTCACACCTAGATATCGTCGCAATCGTCGGTGCAGACCGCCTGACCTGGTTGCACGCTTTAACAACACAACACCACGAACAACTACAACCTGGTCAGTGGCAAGAAGCGTTAATTCTTGATCCGCAAGGTCACGTTGAATACCAATTCTTGGTTGTCGATGATGGCGACACAGTCTTTTTAGTTTTAGATCCTGGATACAAGCAAACTCTTATTGAGTACTTAAACAAGATGAAATTTATGTTGCGAGTAGATGTTCGTGATGCCAGTAGCGAATTTGCTGTCTTGCGCGCACCTGGTGCGATGACAGATTTGGGTGGACCATACGCTCTTGTGCCACGCGCCGAACTAAATGAGATGCGCAGAGTATTTAGCGAAAACGCAACACAAGTTGGTACATGGGCACTCGATGCAATGCGAGTTGCAGCCGGTCGTGTGCGAATTGGTTTTGAAACAGATCACAAATCAATTCCTAACGAACTCGGAGTTTTAAATAAATCAGTACATATGGCAAAGGGTTGTTATCGCGGACAAGAAACAGTTGCAAAGATTTATAACCTCGGAAATCCACCACGTCGCCTTGTTTTACTGCACTTAGATGGAAGCGTTGTTACTTCACCGCCGCAGGGTACAGATGTAATGAATGGCGAAGTTAAAGTTGGTTTTCTAGGAACCGTGGCTCGTCATCACGAACTCGGAACAATCGCACTAGCTGTTATTAAGAGAAATACACCAGTGGATGCGCAATTAAGCGTTGATGGTATTCCTGCGATTCAGCAGATTATTGTTCCTGCCTAATAAACTAAAGCCTGCGTACTTTCGCGAGTAATCTCTTCAACAAATGAAGCGGCGCCTTCAATAACAATTCCTTTTATCTGATCGCCATCATTGATGTTTCTGCGCACTGCGCACTGCTAACACAGAACAACTCGTCCGCCAGAAACAAGGGCTGCTAATTGATCTGACAGATTTGCTGCATGTGGAAGTTCAAACTCTTCAGCTTTTCCTGGCACTGCGAAATATGCGGCGTCGCCAGTTAGCCAGAATGAAACATTGACACCGGATGCAAGGGCTGCGGATGCAACAGAGAATGCCTGCGATACGCGCTCTGGTGCTTCAAGGCCAGCAGTTAATTTAATGACGAGGTTTGCTGTGCGAGACATGCTCCAACTCTAAAGTACGCTAGCGGGTATGGAGATCACAGCCGCTGTGCTTTTAGCCGTCGCAGCACTCTTATTAGGTGTGGGGCTCATGATTTATTCAGTTCGTAGAAAAGAACGCCAGGCACGCGCTCGTATTCGCAACACATACTTAAAAGGACAGCGATAGTGGTTTTCACAATTCCAGAAGGTTTACATCCAGATCTCAATCCACTCGCGTGGCTAGTCGGCACATGGCGCGGAAAAGGTCGCGGTGAATATCCGGGTATCGAATCATTTGAGTATGCACATGAAGTTGTCTTCAATCACGATGGTCGTCCATTTTTAACGTACTTCTCTCGTTCATGGATCATTGATGCAGAAGGCGAAGTTATTCGTCCCGGCGCATCTGAGACTGGTTTTTGGCGCGTTAAACCAAATAACGTTTTAGAAGTTTTAATTTCACATAACACCGGAATCACCGAAGGCTGGGTTGGACAATTTGATGGTCCAAAGATTCAACTCGTTATGGATCAAGGTTATTCATCGCCAACTGCAAAAATTGTTACAGCCGGTGTGCGTCTATACGGTTTGGTTGCGGGCGAACTCTTCTTTGCTTACGACATGGCAGCAGAAGGCAAAGAGTTGCAGGCACATATCTGGTCATCTCTTCCTCGCTCAAATGACTAATTTTTCTGTCGGAGAAATACTCGCTGAAATAACACGAAGCGGTGTTGTTGAATCCGTTCATTCTGGTCACTTAGTAATTCTTAACTCAGAGGGTT
>JAPOHK010000153.1 GCA_029979485.1 Candidatus Planktophila limnetica | reverse complement strand
CTCCGGAAAGATTTTGCTTCGTAATATCTCAACAACTCGCTCAGTGGCAAGACGCAGTTGGGACCAACGAGGTGGAATATAGGCTGCAATCACCCGAGCTGAAATAAAGCGCTGCTTCTTGCGCACTTTTCGGGCTTCAATAATTTGCCCCGGTCGAATAAACAAGGAACCAATTGCAAGAATTTCATCACCTGCATAGCCAGGTAATTTCGCTACTAAATAACCAATTGCACGGGCAAATGCTGAGCCCAGTAATTGCACAGTAATCCACGGCAGGATCCACCACGAAGAGTTTGCAAGCAATACATATGCAGCATTTCGACGATCGAGCAAAAGTGGTCGGTGCAAGAAGGCGCCTTCTACATCAATGTTTCTTCTCTCCGTTGCTGATGCTTGCGCGTGGAAAGCGATTGCAGAAGTCGCTGCGATAACCGAGTGTCCTGCGGCTCGTGCGCGCCAACCAAAATCAACATCATCACGGAACAATGAAAGGTTTTGATCTAATCCACCCAGCTCTTCAAATACATCGCGACGAATTAATGCACCAGCAGTACTAACAGCAAGGACATCATGGATTCCATCATGCTGACCTTGGTCATATTCCAGCGGTTCTAGACCGGTCCAACGTGCACCATTTCCGGCGATACTTATACCGGCTTCAAGTAAATGTGTTCGATCATGCCAACCTAATAACTTTGGTCCTGCCATAACAACTTGTGGTCGATCATCAACAGCAGCAAGTAACTCTGCGAGCGCAGTCGGTGCTGGTGCGCAATCATCATGAATTAACCAGATCCATTCATGATCAATTGCCGCAGGTAATTTATCTACCGCTAATGAAACAGCTTGGCCGTAACCGGTTTCGCGATCTGTAGTAAAAAATGGAATCCGCGCAGATTTTAATAACTTTGTTGATGAATCCTCTGACCCAGTATCTACCGCGGTGACGTGATCAATAGGTCGAGTTTGCGAAGTAAGAGCTGCAACAACTTCGGGTAACCACAGTGCTCCATTGTGAGAAACAAGTACTGCAGTTACGCGATGTTTATCTACCGCGTTGTGGGAAGACATAGAAACAACTCACTATCTCAGAAGAGATAAAGAGAATGCCTTACGCAGAGCGACGCTTTAGGCGACGACGTTCGCGCTCTGATAATCCGCCCCAAATTCCGAAGCGCTCATCATGAGCAAGTGCATACTCCAAACATTCAGAACGAACATCGCAAGAAAGGCATACGCGCTTTGCTTCGCGGGTTGATCCGCCCTTTTCTGGAAAGAATGCTTCTGGATCAGTTTGCGCACAGAGTGCGCGCTCCTGCCAGGAGAGCTCCATGTTTTCACCTGAAGCGAGTGTGACTGTTGGTCCTGAAGTGGGGATTGGGGAGTTCTGGGCTGCGGGTTGAATCGGCATAACGTCGATGCTCCATTAGCTAGATCTAGTCTCATCCCTCGTGGAAAAGACGTGCTTAGGAGTGAATTACACGCTTGTAACTCGCTCATGTCAAGCCCTGATTTGGTCACTTTCTAGGCTTTTGGGGGTTAATTCACTGCGGAATTGGAAGAATTTCGCCAATTGTTACAAAAGATGAGGAGATTTGAGCCCTTTTGTCGACGTGAGCACCGGCTGCAACAAAGGAGTTGGTGATTACCGCACCACTTTCAATGGTGGCACCAGCTTCAATAATCGATCCTTCAATACTTACATCTGCCTCAACAACACAGTTGTGCCCGACGCAGCTGCCTCCAGAAAGCACTGCAGTTGGATCGACCTTGGCACCAGGCATAACAAGTGATTGCCCAGTCCTGGTCACAATATCGTGCGAAGCTTTTAACAACGCACGTGGTGTTCCAATGTCTAACCAATATGCATTCTCTACGTAGCCATAAACGGCTGCGTTATTTGCAACCAATTGCGGAAATGTTTCACGTTCAACTGAAACAACTGTGTTTAAAGGAATTGTAGAAAGTACACGCGGATTAAAAACATAACATCCAGCATTAATTTGATTTGTCACAGGGTTATCCATCTTTTCTAAGAATGCAGTTACTCGCCCGTTGCTATCTGTAGGAACGCATCCGAATGCACGAGCATCTTCAACTTCAGTTAAGTGCAAGGTGACATCTGCGTCATGTGCTTCATGTTGGCGAATTTGTTCAGAGAGATTATGTGAACTCAATACATCACCATTCAAAATCACAATAGATTCATTTGAGCTGAGAAGTTGTGCTGCATTTCTGATTGCACCACCTGTGCCTAGTGGCTCTTTTTCAACGGCATACTT
>JAPOHK010000100.1 GCA_029979485.1 Candidatus Planktophila limnetica | reverse complement strand
GGTTGTGATTCAATATCTCCAACTGTTCCGCCAATTTCTGTTATGACAACATCTATATCAGGAGCGGCCATCGCTCGAATACGCTCTTTAATTTCATTTGTAATATGCGGAATTACTTGGACTGTTTCACCTAGATATTCTCCACGACGTTCACGGCTAATAACTCGCGAATACACCTGACCTGTAGTGACATTTGCTGATCCATGAAGATTGCGGTCAAGAAATCTTTCGTAATGCCCAATATCTAAATCTGTTTCAGCGCCGTCATCAGTTACAAAAACTTCTCCATGCTGAAAAGGATTCATGGTTCCTGGATCTACATTTAAATACGGATCCAGTTTCTGCATTGTTACGCGCAGACCGCGAGAAATCAACAATCTGCCGAGACTAGAAGCTGTGAGACCTTTGCCAAGACTAGAGGCGACCCCGCCAGTTACAAATAAATGCTTGGTTACATGAGGTTGGCCCATGGAAGGACAACCTATCACTAAATTCTGATTTAACCTTCAAGACGCATGTTTAGCAGTTCTGCAGCGTGTTCTTTAGCGCTTGTTGAATCCTGTAAACCAGCCAACATTCGAGCAATCTCCGAAATACGTTCCTCGCCTTGTACGGATTTAACTCCACTGGAAATAACAGTGCCGTCAATGCTTTTCTCGACAACATAATGTTGATCTCCCCATGCGGCAACTTGTGGTAAATGCGTTACAACAATTACTTGTGCATTTTTAGACAGAGTATGTAAACGACGACCAACTTCAATCGCTGCAGCTCCCCCAACACCAGCGTCAACTTCATCAAAAATATACGTTCCAACAGGATTAGACGCAGCTATAACAACTTCGAGTGCCAACATCACACGAGACATTTCGCCACCGGAGGCGCCTTTGGCTAGAGAAACAAGTTGTCCATCTTTATGCGTTTGTAGATACATCGAAACGTTATCGCAACCAACTGCGGTGAAATCACTCTCTTTTAGTGCAGATTCGTAATCAGGCGAAGAAACTTCGATCACCAAATTTGTTTGAGGCATTGAGAGTGAATGCATCTCTTCGGAAACATTGGAAGCAAGAAGTTTTGCGGTTTCGCGACGATTCTTAGTCAGATCAATAGCTGATGCTAGGAGGTTCTTTTTTACCCCAGATAGTTCTCTCTCCAATTCGAGTATTCGTTGATCTCCTCCGCTTAAATCTTCTAATGATGAAGCAATGCTCGAATGGCGTTGAATCAACTCTTTTAGAGCGTCATCGCCTTGCGTTGATGCACTCCACTTCTTTATAAAATTGGTAAGCGCTGCTTTTCTCTCCTGTAGAAAATCTAATCTATCTGGATCAGCTTCGAGAGATTGAAGATATGAAGTCAGATTCGGTAGTACGTCAGCTAATACAAAGAATGCCTCATTGAAATCATCTGAAAACTTCTCTACTCGTGAATCTTTTCCTTTGACCCCATCAAGTGACTTCTTAGCTAATCCCAAAGCGCTAATAACGCCAGCATCATCATTTTCTAAAACCTCTACAGCCTGGCTTACGGCGATTCGTAACTCTTCAACCGAGGACAGTCGTGAAATTTCATTATCTATCGAACTCAGTTCATCTGCTTTCGGCTTTAGCTTGCCGAACGCTTCGCTAAATGATTTCAAGGAGGCCAAAGACTCTTCGCGACTGGCCGCACTCTTTTTCAAATCCTTTATTCGGTCTTTGATTTGAACATACTGTGCCAAGCAATCCTGGTAATTCTTCAATACGACATGCAAAGCAGCGCCTGCATATCGATCGAGTAATTCTCTTTGTTTGGAACCTTTAGCAATATTTAAGCCAGAGCTCTGTCCATGAATTTCGATAAGGTGATCACTCAGCTCTGATAAAGCACCTGCACTTACACTTACTCCACTAGCAACAGCTTTACTTTTTCCATCTTTGGTAACGCTGCGAGAAATAGATAAAGACCCATCTTCAACTTCGATTCCAATAGCCTCGAGCGTTGATATTTTCTTCTTTGGAATGCTAAATAACGCACTGGCGGTTAATCTCTCTTCACCGCTACGTACTAGAGAACTTTCACTTTTCCCGCCCAATACTAAATTAAGGGCTGTTAAAACCATAGTTTTTCCTGCGCCGGTTTCACCCGTAAGCACTGTTAAACCTTTATTGAATTCAACAGTTGCTTGAGTAATAACTCCAATATTTTTGATATTGATTTCTTCTAGGAATGTCCGCTCACTCACCGCGCCAGCCTTCAATTGGTAACTTGAATTTAGCAACTAACCTATCCGTAAAAATCGTAGATTTAAGGTGAGCAAGAATCACCTGATTTGATTTTTTGGTTATTTCAATATGATCATTTTTCTCAAGTTCTATCTTTCGCAAAGCATCAGCCGATAAAGACGCATCTGATGATTCAATGGTTATCCCAATAGTTGATGTCGGAGCTATGACCATTGGTTTGGCAAAGAGGGCATGAGCGGCTATTGGAAGTAAAACTATTGCTTGAACTTCTGGCCATAGAACAGGGCCACCGGCAGAAAATGCATAGGCCGTGGAACCCGTAGGAGTTGCGCAAATAATGCCGTCACAACCCCATCTCGATAATGGTCTGTCATCAATTTGTACAAAAAGTTCAGCCATCGTTGTGCTTTTTCTTTCAATGCTGATTTCATTAAGTGCCCAGCCTTGATCAATTATCTTCTTTCCTCGCTTAACTTGAAAGGTTAAAAGCATCCGAGGATCAAGAACATAATCTTTATCAATTACTGCCTGTGCGACCTTCTCAAAAGTAAATGCTTCAACTTCGGCCATAAACCCAACATGACCCAAATTGATACCTAGAAGCGGAATGTTTTCTTTCAATGCAAATTCGGCGCCACGCAAAATGGTTCCATCTCCGCCTAATACCAATACAACTTCTACGTGAGCAATATCATTATCGGCAGGCGTGTGAATCTTAATTCCGGCAGCAACAAGGATTTTAGAGATTGTTTCTGCAGCGCCTTTAGCTTCTTCACGTGATGCGTTGACTAAAAGTAAGATTGCTCTCTGATTACTCATTGCGGACCTATTTCAATAGCTTTTTCCAAATCTATTTCTGATATCTCATGCGCGCCTCTTTTTAACCAGAGGAAATATTCAACATTGCCCGCGGGTCCAGGTAATGAACTAGCAACAACACCCTTGGTTCCTAAACCAACGTCATATGCGCTAGTTGCAACATCCAGTACTGCTGACTTTCGCAGTGCAGGATCCCGAACTACTCCACCCGCACCTAATCTCTCACGTCCTACTTCAAATTGGGGTTTAACCATCAATAAAAAATCCGCATCCGATTTAGAAACGGCAGAAAGTGCAGGTAAGACAAGAGTAAGTGAAATGAAAGAGAGATCCGCAACAACTAAACCTGTTGGCTCTCCAACAATATCGCCCGTTAAATGACGAATATTTGTTCTATCCAAAACGAGCACCCGAGGATCTTGTCGCAATTCCCAAGCTAATTGGCCATATCCAACATCTACTGCGACTACTTCCCGAGCACCACGTCGAAGTAATACATCAGTGAATCCGCCAGTGGAAGCTCCAGCATCCAAAGCACGAACTCCTTCTACATTGATTTCTGGGAAAGCATCCAAAGCGCCAGCCAATTTGTGTCCTCCGCGGGAAACAAAATCATCACGGTCACCTTGAAGAGTTATAGATGTTTCTGCATCAACTTGTGTTGCAGGCTTTGTAGCAGGTATTCCATTGACTAAAACACTTCTTGACTCGATTAAATCGGCTGCAGCTTCCCTAGAACGCGCAAGTTCGCGACGTACTAGTTCTGCGTCTAATCGAGTTTTCATGGAGAGTGTTAAAGGCCGTCTATGCCAGATAAGGTCTCTTGTAGTTTCTGGTGCAACGTTTCATAACGGGCTGCGTGTTCAGAAACATCAGTTGTATCAATTTCGTTTAATTCATTCTTGACGCCATCCCCAATCGCTGTATCTGGAGCGTTGTTTTCAAAATCACTCGTCATCGAGAGCTC
>JAPOHK010000061.1 GCA_029979485.1 Candidatus Planktophila limnetica | reverse complement strand
GGTGCACTTCTAGAAGATGAACGCCGTTTATTACACGTCGCAACCACTCGTGCACGCACCTCAATGTTTATTACCTGTGTTGCCCATGAAGATGATCAACCTTCACAATTCTTCGAAGAAATTACAGATTCGATTCTCAATACATCTAGTGAATCACTGCCGCAATATGTTTTACCAAGACCAATCACAACTGCAGCGCTGGTAGCTGATTTACGTTCATCACTGCAGAGTGAAAAAGCAACGGATGCAGCAGCAATTATTAAATCGCTCAGTGAATCCGGAATCCACAGTGCAGATCCAGAGAGCTGGACCGGAGTGGCCCAATTAAGTACAAGCGAGCCTGTTTCGCCTGGAGATTCACCAGTAGCAGTTTCGCCAAGTAGCGCCGAAAGCTTTACTGAGTGTGGAATGAAATGGTTCCTAGAAAAAAGCGGTGGAACCGACGGAGATAGCATCGCTCAAGTTTTAGGTTCAGCAATTCACGCATTCGCAGCGCTGATGGTGCAAGAAGAAGGAATCACAGAAGCAGTACTTGTCGAAAAACTAAAGAAGTCTTGGAATTTGATTGATCCACAAGAAGGCTGGGTCAGCAAAACATCTCAAGAAAAAGCAATCGCGATGATCACTCGCTTCATGAAATATCACATGAAGCACGAGCGCGAAGTAGTAGGTGTCGAATTAGGTTTTGATGTCACTGTTGGCAAAGCCCGCATTCGAGGAACAGTAGACAGACTTGAAGTTGATTCAGCCGGCAACTTATTTGTTATCGATTTTAAAACGAGCAAAACTCCGATCTCTCACGAAAAAGCAGAACAAAACTTGCAACTCAAGAGTTATCAAATTGCTGTTGCCGAAGGTGGATTTACAGCCCACCATGCAAGCACAACATCTAGTGGTGCGGCGCTTATTTATTTAGGCCATGACATACAAAAGATTTCTTCACGCGAACAAGGGGTAATCAATCTTGAAGAGGCTCGAGCTGAGATAGAAAATATTGCGCAATCTATGGGCGCTGCGCAATTTGTGGCAGCAACTAATAGCCGATGCAAAGAGTGTCCCGTAAAGAGTTCGTGCCCAATTAAGGCAGAAGGGCGCACGGTGATCGAATGATTTCTCCATTAGAGATTGCTAAAGAACTTCGCACCGTAGATCCAAAGGTGTCAGATCCAACTCCTGAGCAAATTGAAATCATTAGCGCACCTCTCGAACCAGCAGTTGTGATCGCCGGTGCGGGTTCTGGCAAAACCGAAACAATGAGTGCGCGCGTGTTGTGGTTGGTGGCTAACAAGATTGTTCGCCCTGATGAAATCTTGGGGCTTACATTTACTCGAAAAGCTGCGGGTGAATTATCTATTCGAGTGCGCAAGCGTCTGCGCCAATTAAAAGAGGCTGGACTCCTAGATAAAAACATTGCCCTGGATACTGCAATAACGACCTATCACTCATATGCCGGTCGAATTTTGAGCGAACATGCAATCCGTTTAGGAATAGATGCAACCAGTGATCCACTAGGCGATGCCGCGCTGTGGCAAATAGCATCCGATGTTGTACGCAATTGGCCAGATGAAAACTTCACAAATGAAAGCGCTGTAACAACGGTCATTGATGACGTTATTGGCCTTGCCAAGCTTGTTTTAGAACACCAAGTTTCATTTGAATCTATTCGCCGCGAAGATGAGAAGACTCTCGCTGAATTACTACGAATTGGCGGCACCAGTAATGAAGAAGTACGAAAAGTTGGCCGTATCGCAAGACAGAGAATTGCGATTCTGCCGATGGTGGAAGAGTTCATTAAACGTCGACGTGATGATGGACAACTCTCCTTCGATGATCAGATGTCGATAGCCGCCGATATCGCCGAGAAGTTTCCAGAAGCGTGCGAACTAGAACGAGCAAAATACAAAGTTGTTTTACTTGATGAATATCAAGATACGTCGCAATCACAGGTTCGCATGTTGTCGGCGTTGTATGGAGGCGGACATCCTGTAATGGCAGTGGGTGATCCATGCCAAGCGATCTATACATGGCGCGGTGCATCTGCCGGAACAATCGGAACCTTTAGCAAGTATTTTCCAAAGAGTGCGGGACAGAGCGGTGCTGAATTATTTAATCTCTCAATCACCTTTAGGAACGATAAAAAGATTCTAGAAATTGCTAACTCGATTTCAGATCAGATTCGTTCAACTTCCAGTGTTCGAGTTGATCCACTACGTCCACGCGATACAGCTGGCGAGGGCGAGATTGCATACGGTGTTTTTGAAACGCTTGAAGCTGAAGCACAGGGAATTAGTGAATATTTCCAAAAGCACTGGTTTGCGCCAGAGCGAATGGCTAAGGATGAAGATAAGCGAACTTCATTTGCAGTCTTGGTTCGCAAGCGCTCGCAGATTTCGATTATCGAAAGCGCACTGCGAGCACGAAATATTCCGACAGAGGTTATTGGCGTTGGTGGCTTAATTTACGTCGCAGAAGTTGCAGATGTTTTAGCGCTCATGAAAGTTGTTACAAATCCAGAAGCTGGAACCGCGTTAATGCGCCATCTGACTGGCCCACGTTTAGCACTTGGCGCAAAAGATATTGCAGCACTCGGTGCGTACTCCAGAAAACGTGCAAAAGAAGTCCACGAAGATTCGCACTCATTTATCGCAAAGATTGCTGCAGGAAATCCTGATTCGGCCGAAGCTGATGACTTGTTTATTTGTTCACTCATTGACGCTCTAGATGAAATTGATCAATGCGATAAAGAGAGTCGTGCGCTATTTAGTGAAGTTGGATTTACACGTCTATCTCGATTCGCCGCAGACCTACGTCGCTTGCGATCACGTGCAGGTGGATCAATTATTGATTTGATTACAGAGATCGAAAATTACCTAAACCTTGATCTCGAAGTCTCTTTGCGTGATGGCACTCGCAATGGTCGTCGACACCTTGAAAGGTTCCTAGATGAAGCCTCAAAGTTTTCACGAAGCGGTGGCAGCATCTCAGCATTTATTGAGTGGCTAGATGTGACATCAAAGAAGGAGGGCGGACTTAAATCTGGGGCTCCTGAAGTGCGCAGTGATGTTGTTCAACTCTTAACTGTTCACACAGCAAAGGGCGCTGAATGGGATTTTGTTGCAGTTCCTGGATTAGCAGAAGGAACTTTCCCAAGTAATAACACCAATGATCCAGATAATTGGATTACTAATGAGCGACAGATTCCATTTGCGCTACGAGGCGATGGTGATGAGTTGCCGGTCTTTTCTCTGGCGCAGTGCACAAAAGATAGCGAAGCAGGCAAAGTCATTAGCGCTTATGCAAAATCTTGTAGCGCAATCAAAAAGCAAGAAGAAATCAGATTGGGTTATGTTGCCGTCACTCGTGCAAGAACGCACCTGCTCTGTACAACATCATGGTGGCGCGAAGGTGCAAAGTCTGTTGACCCATCAGAGTTATTTACTCACGTTGCAAATGTTGCGCACGAACGCGGTGGAGTTTTGCTCAGCGAAACACCAGCACCTGAAGATGGTGTGCGCAATCCAATTGAAGTAAATCCAGATACTGGTTATTGGCCACGTGATCCTCTTGGTGATCGTCGCGCAGACTTTGATGCAGCCGTTGCGTTAGTACAGAAATCTTCGGCGCACCCACTGAAGCCGATAGGCGATGAGATTGTTGATTCTTGGATTCATGATGCGCAAGCGTTGATTGCAGAAGTAAAACTTCGTAGCTCAAGTTCTATTGAAGTGGCACTGCCATCTCGTATTTCAACATCGACGCTAGTTGCACTGCATGAAGATCCAGAAGCTTTGGCTCTTACAATTCGCAGACCAGTTCCACGCTCACAAGATCCATATTCACGCCGCGGAACTGAGTTCCATATGTGGGTAGAAAAACAATTTAATGCGATGACTTTATTTGATGACACATATATGGATTATTTCGATCCGATTGAAGAAGATGGAAAACTCGAAGATCTTAAGAAGGCATGGCTGAGCAGTGAATACGCCAACCGAACACCTGCTGCCATAGAAGTTCCCTTTGAATCAGTAGTTGGTGGCGTATTAATTCGTGGACGAATAGATGCTGTTTATGAAACCGCTGATGGCTTTGAAGTTGTGGATTGGAAGACTGGTTCTAAGCAACTTGGAGAATCTGCTGCAATTCAATTGGCTATGTATCGCTTAGCGTGGGCAAAGCTAAAAAACATTGATGTAACAAAGGTAAGTGCAGCGTTTCACTATGTTCCAACATCGGTCACAGATAAACGCGCAGATTTATTGGATGAAGCGGCCTTAGTTTCCCTTATTCAATCTCTACAGTAATTGGCAAGTGATCGCTAATTCCTGTTGCCGTTGTTGGAATTACCTTTAGCTTTTTCACGGAATCTTTAGTCAAAATGTAATCAAATTGAATCTTCGCACCCCAACTTGGATAGGTGTTTTGAGTAACAAGTGAGTTCCACTTTGAACCGAGAACAGGCAATGATTTAGGCAAATTTAAATCTCCCATGATCGCTACTTTGTTTCCAGTTTGCGCTGCTGACTTTTCTGCCCAACGTTTTAATTTCTTCAACTGAGCAACGTTTAATCCTGGAACAAAAGATAAGTGCGTACTGATAATGCTCCAACCATTTTCAAGGTGGGCAACGAGTGCGACTCGTGGTTCATCTTGTACGTAAATAAACTTTGGTTTGCCGCGTCCATCTTCTCCGCCAGGAACAAGTAGCGGCATTCCAACTAGTGAGCGACCGAGTTCGATTCGCTCGTATGCAGTCACAGGAATTGTCGAAGCGAATGCAATTCCGTAACCGCCATTTACTTTGCCCTTTGCGATCTCAGTTTTAGTAGGCGCCTTGCTTGCCGCGGTAATTATTGATTCATCACTATCTTTTAGTGCACGCCACTTTTCGCCAGGTGTTCCAATAATTGCTGGAGCAAAAGCCCAATCAACAGCCTTCATGGCTTTGGCAATCTCTTGAATTTGATTCATAGAATTACTGCGCGGCAGAAAATGATCGACTTCTTGCACGGCCAAAACTTGTGGGGCGATTTTCTTAATCGCAGTCGGCAAAGAGGCCTTGCTGCCAGGGGGAATGGCCATTGCATGTAGGAGATTCCACGATGTCAGCCTCATCCGCACAGGCTAGTAGCGTTGCCCCCCTATGAGCACGCTCAAACCAATTAGCGCCCCACTGGATCGGGCAAGTGAGCTTCGAAGTGATGAAGCAGCACTCGATCGCTTGTGGAGTGATGCAAAAATTATCCGCGTCTCTAATTCAAAGTTGGCTAGCGATGGAACTTCGCTTCAATTCCTAAACGCAGCAGAGGTTCAGAAGTTAATTGCTGCACAGATTTTTACGCCCGGCGATAAGTATTTTCTCGGAATCGATTCGGCAACACAAGTTGCATACTTTGCATGGGATTGTGATGAAGTTGGAAAGAATGCTGGTGACGAAAATTCTGAAGGACTCGCATCACTTCGCGAATTAGGCGCAACTCTGGATGAGTTTCATCTTGGTATTTCAATGCACGCAATTGCTCTATCAAATTGGCACCGTTCACACCCACACTGTTCAAAGTGCGGCGCCTTAACAGAGTCAACACTTGGTGGCTCAGTTCGCGTCTGTGTTAAAGATCAGAGCCAACACCATCCACGTACAGATAGCGCAGTCATTGTTTTAGTAAAAGATAAAGAAGATCGAATTTTGCTTGGACACCAACCAATTTGGCCTGATGGTCGATTCTCAACTTTTGCAGGATTTCTAGAACCTGGTGAAACATTTGAACAGTGCGTAGAACGCGAAGTCTTTGAAGAAGCTGGCGTCAAAGTAAGTCAGATTCAATATCTCGGTTCGCAACCTTGGCCGTTTCCAGCATCAATAATGATTGCCTTTTCTGCAGTTGTGGATGATCCAAGCACGGCAAAGGCAGAT
>JAPOHK010000014.1 GCA_029979485.1 Candidatus Planktophila limnetica | reverse complement strand
GCGTGCCCCCGGCAGGAATCGAACCTGCGCACCAGCCTCCGGAGGGCTGTGCTCTATCCCCTGAGCTACGGGGGCGCATGAACAAGGTTATCAGCGCGTGCGCAAAGGCAAGTGAGGTGCGAGAATTATGAAATGAGCGCAGAGAGTGCATATTTCGCAACTGGATGTTTCTGGGGCGCCGAAAGACGATTCTGGAAATTAGATGGTGTTATCGAAACAAGTGTTGGTTATATGGGTGGAACAATTGCACAACCATCGTATGAATTAGTGTGCACGGGCACTACTGGTCACACCGAAACTGTCAAAGTTGTATTTGATCCCAATAAAATTTCCTATTCAAGATTGCTCAAAGAATTTTGGGAGATGCACGATCCAACGTCTCTAGATCGTCAGGGAAATGACATTGGTTCACAATATAGAAGCGCTATCTTTACAACTTCTGATCAGCAAAAACGTGAAGTTGAGCAATCGATGGCTATCTATCAAGGCGAATTAGATAAAAACTCAATTGGTCAGATTGTGACCCAAGTACTTTCGGCTGATCAAAATCCCTACTTTGAAGCCGAGCTATATCACCAACGTTATTTAGAGAAGAATCCGAATGGCTATGACTGCCACTCAAGCACGGGAGTAACTTTTCCGACAAACATGGTGAATGCATGAGCAAAAAAGTAGAGATTGACGAAGCCGAATTAAAGGCAAAACTGGATCCGCTTTCTTACGAAGTATTACGTAAGGGAGCTACTGAACGCCCATTCACGGGGGAATACACAGACACCGAAACTACTGGAGTTTATAAGTGCAAAGCGTGCCAATCAGAGTTATTTAGAAGTGATACCAAGTTTCATTCAGGTTGTGGCTGGCCAAGTTTTTATGCTCCGACAGAAAAAGATGCCGTCACTCTAATTGAAGATCGTTCACTCGCACCTCGCATCAGAACTGAAGTTCGTTGCGCAGCATGTGATTCCCATCTCGGACACGTATTTGAAGGCGAAGGATTTGATACTCCAACAGATCAACGTTGGTGCATTAACTCAGTCTCACTCATTCTTGAACCTAAGTAAGTAGACCAATACAGTTCATTTATGAAATATGACGCCATTATTATGGGCGCAGGTCACAATGGTTTGATTGCTGCTTCATATTTGGCGAAAGCTGGCAAGAGCGTTCTTATGCTTGAAGCGGCCGATGAAATCGGTGGTGCAACAGCAAGCGTTAGGGCATTTAAAGAGTACGATGCCAGACTTTCACGCTATTCATATTTAGTAGCTCTTCTGCCAGATCAAATTGTTAAAGATCTAGGATTAAATTTCGAGACTATCTCCCGTGAAGTTTCATCATTTACACCATACGTCAAAGATGGCAAAGATTGTGGATTACACATTTCTCGAATCTGGGATGACGAAACAGAAGACTCATTTCAACAATTAACTGGCTCGGATCACGAAGGGAAATCCTGGCAAGAGTTCTACTCCGAAGTAGAGAAATTTGCTCAAAAAATGGCTCCGACTTTTTTGCAGCCATTGCTTACTCGCTCTGAAATGAAAGCGCATATTGGCCAGGATAAAGCATGGGAATACCTCGTAGAAAAACCAATATCAGAAGTTATTAAATCTAAATTTAGTAATGATTTAGTTCGAGGTGTTGTTCTTACTGATGCGCTGATAGGCACATTCGTTTCCGCCGAATCAATTCAGGCAAATATATGTTTTCTCTACCACCTCATGGGAAACGGCACGGGAGAGTGGAAGGTGCCACGAGGGGGAATGGGCGCACTTGTTAAGGAATTAGAGCGCGTATCTATTTCATATGGCGTTCAGATTAAAACGAACTCGGAAGTGACCGAAGTTTCAACCGATTCTGAAGGCGTAACCGTTCGCACTATCTCAGGTCAGAGTTACAGCGCACAGTATTTGCTCAGTAATGCAGCACCAGCGCATCTCGACCGAATGAGGGGAAAGGAATTCAAGAGTTCATTGTCGGGTTCACAATTGAAGATAAATATGCTTCTCAAAGCATTACCTCGGTTAAAGTCCGGAGCTGATCCCAAGAGAGCGTTTTCAGGAACTTTTCACATTAATGAAAGCTATTTGGAGTTGGAAGCTGCTTATGTCACTGCTAAAAATGGAGCAATTGCCGAGCACGCTCCATCTGAGATGTACTGTCACACATTGACGGATCCAAGTATTTTGAGTGATGAGTTAGCAAGCAAAGGCTTTCATACCTTGACTCTCTTTGGATTACATACACCTGCAGAGTTATTTGAAAAAGATAATAATGAAGCAAAAAAACTTGCAGCTAAGCGATGCCTCGACGCCCTTAACTCTTACTTGTTAGATCCTATTGAAAGTGTCCTTGCAGTAAATAGCGATGGCTCTGTGTGCATTGAAGTAAAGAGTCCGTTGGACTTAGAACGAGATGTTCGGTTACCACGTGGCAACATATTCCATCGCGACTTGAGTTTTCCCTTTAAAGAAGAGGGTGATGAACAAATATGGGGTGTTGAAACCGATGATCCCCGAATCTTTATTTGTGGCGCCGGCGCACAACGTGGTGGTGGCGTGAGCGGAATCCCTGGCCATAATGCTGCAATGGCAGTGCTGTCCAAGCGTTAGGCTTCACACATGAACGATCCACAATTGAGCCCAGAGACAATTGCAATCTCTGCTGGACGACCTGCTGTAACAAAAGATGGATCCCTTAATCCAGATATTTCGTTAAGTTCTACCTATCATGCTGGTGGTCCGCTTGGTTATGGACGAAGTGGAAATGAAACTTGGAGTGCACTGGAAAGTGCAATTAGCGAATTAGAGGGTGGACAGACACTTGCATTTGCATCAGGCAATGCAGCAATCAGTGCAGTCTTTGCTTTGCTTCCAATTGGCGCACCAGTTGTTGCATCCGATCAGGGATATAGCGGGACTATGGCTATGCTCCATTCATTCCAACAAAGCGGACGTCTTGAAGTTCGCCTTGTAGATATCGCTAATACAGATGCCGTGATTCAAGCGATGAACGGAGCAGCATTTCTCTGGCTCGAATCTCCAACGAATCCAGGACTAGAAGTAGCCGATATGCCAACTTTGATTGTTGCGGCGCGTAATTTAAGTGTTGGAGTTGGCGTAGACAACACATTTGCGACGCCGCTGATACAAAATCCTTTAGCAATGGGTGCAGACATTGTGATGCACTCCGTAACAAAATATTTTGCGGGCCATAGTGATCTAATTATGGGATCGCTTTCAACAAAGATGCCAGAGCTTTACTCGCGCCTTCATGAGATTCGCAAAATCCACGGTGGCATTCCTGGACCTTACGAAGCGTGGCTCGCACTTCGCGGTCTGCGCACATTCCCACTGCGCTTTTATAAAGCACAAGAAAATGCGCTCGAACTCGCCAAGCGTTTAAGCAAGCACCCTGGAGTTTCGCGCGTTCGATACCCAGGATTACCTGAGGATTCTCAACATGCTCGTGCAAAGAGTTTTATGCGTGGGTTCGGAGCCGTTGTTTCCTTCGAGGTAAAGGATGGCCCAGCAAAGGCTGATCGGATCTGTGAAAAATCGAATCTGATTACTCATGCAACAAGTTTGGGTGGCATTGAAAGTTTGTGGGAACGCCGCAGACGTTGGCCCGCAGAAAGTACATTAACGCCAGAAAACCTCATTAGGTTTTCGGTGGGCTGCGAAAATGTTGAGGATTTGTGGCGAGATATTGAACAGGCGTTTGCCAACTCTTAATCTATAAATACTGCAAAAGTTCAAAAAGAAGAGTATTTTTATCCTATGTTCAAAACCATTCGTCGAGTAGCCGCAGCAGTTGCTGTTGGTCTATTGGCGTTTAAGGCAGTTGCATCTTTCTTGTCATGGATTGAACGTCAAGAAGATTCCACTGCCGAAGCGTGGATTGATGAAGATGAATTTGAAGACGCATAAGTGAGTACTGCCGATTACATTCCAGGTGCCTGCAACATAGGTAAAGGCGAAATTCGTCAACGGCAAATAGTTGCCCTTGTTGGTCTAGTTCTTTCTATTTCCACTCTTGTAACTTTGGTTTCAACTGATGCTCCGCGCGGCGCACGTTTAGCAATATTTATCCCTCTTGCAGTTGCCAGTATTGGTTGGGTTCAGTCTCGGAGAAAATTCTGCTTAGCCTACGGGTTTATGGGAACTTTTAATTTTGGAAAACTTGGACAACTCTCTCGTGTTGCAGATAGTGCAAGCCGAGCAGCAGATAGAAAAACAGCACTAAGTATTCTTTTTCAAGCTGGTGCTTACGCACTAATTGTCACAGCTTTAATCTATGTAATTCCTTTTTAAACTATTTCGCTTCCATCTTTACGAGTAGCGGTTAAACTGGCTACGGTCGTAATAGTTAATGCAGTGATAATAAATCCTAGGCTTACCGCTAATGGAACATGTGGTACTTCTAAGCCGATTACGTCATGAATTCCAACTGCATGGAGCGCCTCAAAAATCATTTTTACTCCAATGAATCCCAGGATTGCTGATAAACCTAAGGAGAGAAACACTAAGCGCGCAATGAGTCCTTGAAGCAAGAAATAAAGTTGACGTAAGCCCATGAGAGCAAAAATATTTGTTGTTGCAACGATGTATGGATCTTTTGTAATTCCAAAAATTGCAGGAATTGAGTCGAGTGCAAAGACAAGATCGGTTACACCGAGGGAAATCAATGCAATTGCGAAAGTGCTTGCACCTTTACTTTTGAGATAAGTTTCCACTCGACTCTCTTTAACTTCTTCTTCGTGACCACTTTCCCGAACTAGTTGAATCGCCGTAAAAATCAAGAATGCACCAAAGATGAAAAAGACACTCTGAAAACGGGAAATTATTGCCGCACCTGCTGCGATAAATCCGCCACGCAATATCAATGCAATAATGATTCCAAGCAAAAGTACGAGCTGCTGTTTTTCACGTTCAATTTTAAGTCTTGCAAGTATTATGACGAAAACGAAGATGTTATCTACGGATAGTGCATATTCAGTCAGCCAACCCGCAAAAAACTCAGGACGCGCAGTAGGGGAATCAACCCAG
The DNA here is from genome assembly GCA_029979485.1 of Candidatus Planktophila limnetica. Lineage (GTDB taxonomy): Bacteria > Actinomycetota > Actinomycetes > Nanopelagicales > Nanopelagicaceae > Planktophila > Planktophila limnetica_A. Next base: position 7,296 of record JAPOHK010000014.1, on the reverse strand, counting down.
TTTGGCATCAAGATTCCGAAGGCGATCGCAGCACTGACGTAGACGACAGTCCAGATAGCGGATTCTGCGATTGTTGTCTCTTTGTTTCTTCTCAAAATTGCCAAAACTAAGTCAAAGGCAATTACAACTGAAAGAACTCCAATAGTGGCAAACCAAATGGTTGCAGATTCCAATTATTTAACCTTTTCTTCAAGATCTCGAATTAAGCGCTGTATTTCTGCTGAGATTACCTTAAGTTCTGCTAGTTCAATCAGACTCGCTTCATGAGTCTCGTTGATCGTTTGCGTGAGTTTTGCAGATGAAACGCTTTGGCCAACCATGATTATTGAGAGCAAGACCAGTTGCAAGAATGTTTGAGCAATCCAGGAGACTATTACGAGAGTATCTCCAGATTTGATGGCATTAGGCAGTGAAATAAGCGCAATGATTGCAAATAGGTATGCACACCACATAGTTGCAACACCTGCAGTAATTTTTTCGGCAATGAATTTGTTAAATGTATCTACTCTGCTCATGGAGCAAGAGTACGCCTCTTATCATCCTTTTTTGGTTCAACCGGTGGAGTTGGAAGCGAACCAAGGGCCGCCAGCGCAGCATCGCGAATTGCAACGGCCGCGGTTCGTGCATTCTTAAGGGTGTTCATGATAATCAACTTTTGTTCTGCGGTAGTAGCGACTGCAAGTGCAGCTTTTGCATCCGCGGTCGCTTTCTTAATAGCAGCTTTGAATTCTTCATTAATTTGTTCTCGTGCTTCTTTTCTAGCTTCTATCGCAGCCTTATATGCATCAAGTTCATATTTAAATTTTTCTTTGGCATTCTTAAAAACCATCTTCGCAGAGGGCTTAGTCTTTGAGCGATCATCGTCGGCAAGTGCTGGATTAAGAATTGTAAAAGTGAGCGCCATACTCAGTAATGTTGCTATGCCGATACGACGGGCACTGGTTGTCATGGGCAAGAGTGTAGGAGAATTCTTTGTGAACCTTCTGTGAGATGCTTAGAAAACACGTAAAGATAGATACAGATAACCACAGATGTGCGAAGGTATAGCCATGGCCCCCCAAATTATGGTCGTAGACGACGAAGCAGGTGTTCGAGAATTAGTGTGCGATGCGCTTCGTATCGCAAACTTTGAAACACTTCAAGCAAATGATGGAATGTCCGCACTGACTCTTCTGCGGACAGCTAAACCGGATTTGTTAATCATTGATATCAATATGCCATTAATGGATGGCTTTGATTTAGTCGAACGCCTTCGTTCGCAAAATGATATGACCCCTGTACTTATGTTATCTGCCAGAAATGATCGAGCTGATATCACACGCGGTCTCTCATTAGGCGCCGATGATTACGTAACAAAACCATTTGGACTAGAAGAGTTGCTGCTTCGAGTAAAAGCCATTTTGCGTCGAACATCAAAAGTTTCTGCTGTCGCTACTACTTTGTCGTGTGGGCCAATCACTCTCAATGAAGAGACGCATCAGGTTACTTTCAATGAGGAAATCGTAGACTTATCACCCACAGAGTTTCGATTACTTGCGATACTTCTTGAAAACAAGGGTCGCGTTTTGAGTAAATCTGTACTCTTAGATGATGTGTGGGGGATTACCTTTGAATCTGAAACCAGCGTTGTCGATACCTATATTTCATACTTACGAAAAAAATTGCACCGTGACGGATTTGACGGAATCAAGACCATCAGAGGAGTTGGATTTCAAATTTTGGAACCGAAGTAAATAATGAATCAACGTTTCCGAGTTACCTTCTTCTCCGTTTTGATCACAACATTGGTATCACTTGGAATCGGTGGATTTGCATTAGATGATTCACACCGTGCCGCAATTCGTCAAGTTGATTCACGATTAGATTTCGTCATTCAAACAGCATTACAAAATCAAGAAGATTTATTAAATGCCGCACTCTTCGCGCTGGACGCGGGCAGAATTGATGCAACTGTTGTTTTAGTTACACCGCGCGGAGAACAAATATCGTTGACGGAATCATCGGAGCGCTTTCCTTTGGATACTTCATTGAAGAACATTAGATCTTCAATTGTGGGAGCGATATCAGTTAACTCCGAAGTCCCATATCGTATGCGTTCAATTCCGCTTCCAGAAGAAGAATTCTTGGTAGTAGCAATTTCCACGGCTGATTTAGAAAAAGAGTGGCGCGATAACATTGCTCGGCTTCTAGCATTTCTCTTCGGGGCAAACATGATTGCCATCGCGCTTTCATTTCTGTTACTTCGCAATAACTCCCGACGACTTGAGCAACAATCATTGGTCAGAATGCAGAGATTTTTAAGCGATGCCGCTCATGAGCTGCGTACTCCTCTGACTGTAATCAAGGGATATTCAGAGTTATTAGGCTCTAATAAAATTACAGCAAAGGATGATCAGGAAAAGGCTTTTGCCCGAGTAGATCATGAAGTTAAGCGTATGGAATCCCTCATTAATGATTTATTGCTAACAGCCGAACTCAACGAAGCCACACATCTTGATTTTGAGTTATATGACATTTCTTCAGCGCTTCGTACTCATTTAAGAGATTTTCAGATTCTTTCGCCAGATCGAAGTATTGAATCCATGATCGAACCAGAACTTCAGATCAAGGCATCGAGCGATCACATTGATCGAATGATTCAAAATATATTCTCAAACATTCGGCGTCACACCCCTGCGGATGCACCAGTGCGTGCACAACTAAAAAGTAAAGGTAAAGAAGTACACCTGCGTATTGAAGATGGTGGCCCAGGACTTCCCGAAGACGCCTACAACAAAGCTAGTTACGAATTCGAACGTTTCGATCGTTCACGTTCGCGCGATACCGGTGGAAGTGGTCTGGGATTGAGCATCATCGCTGCAATTGTTAAAGAGCACTCAGGAAGCATTTCATTATCGAAAAGCTCACTCGGTGGTCTCGCAATTCAAATTCAATTGCCCGTTAAATAAGCCTTACACTTGAGCAATGTCGCTCGAGTTAGATGTTGCCTTCAAAAGAGCATCAGAGCTAATTCTTGATCAAAACAACTTTGTCCGCGCAGTTCTTTCTGGACGTCGAAGAAATATGCAGACAGCAAATGAGCGAATAGATATTCGCCCCGTTCAACTCAAAGATGGTCTGAAGTTACAACTTGTACTAAGTGAGACAAAACAAGATACAACAAAAAACATTGACGCAAATAACAATGTAATTCAAGAGTTACTCAATAGTGGGTACGCAAATGTATTAGTCGAATTTACAACAGGCTCCTTTTCTCTTCGAATCACGAAAAAGGGCGAAGCTTTGATTCACGAAGGCAAAGGAACTTTTGAACGAACACTCGCTCACGATCGGACCAAAGAACGTCTATTAGATTCAAGTGATCCATTTTTAGTTGAAGTTGGAATCTCAGATCATAAAGGCGTCATAAAACCTTCCATGCAAGATAAGTACCGGCAAGTTGAAGAGTTTTTGAGAATTCTTGAACCTGCTCTTCCAGAGAAAAAAGAAAAGCTGTCGATAATTGATTTGGGATGCGGTCATGCTTATTTAACATTTGCTGTGCATCAATATCTGCGTAAATCTGGTTTAGAGGTTCAAGTTATTGGTGTTGATGTTCGTGAAAATTCTCGTGATCGAAATAATAAAATTGCTCAAAAATTGGGCATTACTGATTCCATTGAATTCCGCGCTGAAGAAATTTCAGAGGCCGCAATCAAATCTGCTGATATCGCAATCGCGCTGCACGCTTGTGACACTGCAACAGATGATGCAATTGCGTGGGGTGTTTTGCATAACGTAGATCTGCTATTAATAGCGCCATGTTGTCACCACGATTTACAGACTCAGATGCAGGAAATTCCCGAACCATGGCCGATGCTTACAAGACACGGAATCATGCGAGAACGTTTAGGCGATCTCTTAACTGATTCCTTCCGTACTCAGATCTTGAAATTGTTGGGTTACCGAGTTGATGCAATTGAATTCGTTGGGGGAGAACACACCGCTCGCAATCTCATGATCCGCGCAACCAAGACTGGCGCTAAGCCAGATGCAATTGATGTCACTCGGTACAAAGAAATGCTTGCAGAATGGAATGTACAGCCTGCACTTGCGCAGCGCCTTGCAAAAGAATTAGGCGCAATCTAGTCCGCTGCACCGTTAGACTTCACGCATGTCCAAAGTCCTCGCATCACTGCCAATAGGTGAAAAGGTTGGCATTGCATTCTCTGGTGGTTTAGATACATCAGTAGCAGTTGCATGGATGCGGGATAAAGGTGCAATCCCTTGCACATACACCGCAGACCTTGGCCAATACGACGAACCAGATATTGATGGTGTTCCTGATCGGGCTAAACAATACGGTGCAGAAATTTCACGAATTGTTGATTGCAAAGAAGCGTTAGTAGAAGAGGGTTTCGCTGCAATTGCATGTGGAGCATTTCATATTCGCTCCGGTGGAAAACAATATTTCAATACAACTCCTCTTGGTCGCGCAGTAACAGGCACTCTTCTTGTTCGCGCAATGCTTCAAGATGGCGTTGATATTTGGGGCGATGGTTCAACATATAAAGGCAATGACATTGAACGTTTCTATCGTTATGGCTTGCTCGCTAATCCAAACTTAAGAATCTACAAGCCATGGCTAGATGCTGACTTTGTACAAGAACTAGGTGGCCGCAAAGAAATGTCACAGTGGCTGCTAGAACATAAGCTCCCTTATCGAGATAGCGTCGAAAAAGCATATTCAACCGATGCCAACATTTTGGGCGCTACTCACGAAGCAAAGACTTTAGAAAACCTTGATGTCTCGCTCGAAACAGTTCAACCAATCATGGGCGTTCGCTATTGGGATCCACAGGTAGAAATTAAGTCAGAAGATGTTGTTATCGAATTCATGCAAGGACGCCCGCACTCAATTAATGGAAAAACATTTAAAACTTCCGTTGATCTAATCCACGAAGCCAATGCAGTTGGTGGACGCCACGGTCTGGGTATGAGCGATCAAATTGAAAATAGAATTATCGAAGCAAAGAGTCGCGGAATTTATGAAGCACCAGGTATGGCGCTGCTATTTATTGCATACGAACGGTTAATTACAGCGATTCACAACGAAGACACAATCGCTAACTATCACGCAGAAGGTCGCAGACTCGGTCGCTTGCTTTATGAAGGCCGTTGGCTAGATCCACAAGCTTTAATGCTCCGTGAATCACTGCAACGTTGGGTTTCATCGGCGGTTACAGGAAAAGTCACGCTGCGTCTTCGTCGTGGTGATGATTTCACAATCATTAACACTGAAGGCTCTGGCTTTAGTTATCACCCAGAAAAACTCTCAATGGAGCGCACAGAAAATGCAGCCTTTGGACCAACTGATCGCATCGGTCAACTAACAATGCGCAATCTAGATATTGCCGATACCCGGGAAAAACTTGAGCTCTATCGCAACCAAGGTCAACTCGGTGGCGGGCACTTTAAGTTAATTAACGAATTAGAATAAAGAAAACTTCAGCCCTGCAATTATCAGCACTAATCCAAGTGCACGCTTTACACCCACTGAAGAAAATCGAGATATTCCAAGCCGTGTTCCGATGAGCGCACCGATGATCACTGCTCCAAGAAAGAGCGGCAACGTGTCTGGTAACTCTAAAGTTGAACTGTAATTACCTAAAAGACCTGCCACGGAGTTTACAAAGATAAATGCTGCAACTGTTCCACTTGCTTGCTTTACGTGATTCCAACCAAGCCAAATAATTAGCGGTGAAAGAAAGATTCCGCCACCGGTTCCGGTGATACCTGCAAGGAAACCGATTGACGCGCCCATAAGAATTGCTAGTAAGTAATTAACGGGCTTGATCTCGCGATCTCGAGCGGATGCTAAAAAGATAAATCGAAGCCCAGAAAGAATGAGAAGTACACCAACTATTGGCTTATAGATTTCACTTGGCACTTTTATGTACCCACCGATAAATGCAGCAGGTATCGCACCCAGGCTTAGTACAAAGAAGAGCTTCTTATCAAAGAATTTATTTCGGATGTATCTAAAACTGGCGTATGCAGATACTGCAATATTTAAAGTCAGCGCTGTTGGTCTAATTATGGTGGCTGGAAGATTAAATAAAGTCATAACGGCGATATACGCCGATGAGCCCGCGTGGCCGACCGACGTATAAAGAACTGCCCCTAGTAATAAGCAAAGCGCTATTACGAGGTTAGTAAATTCCACTATTTCTTCTTATAGAGAAAAAGATGGATATTCATCCGTAACGAGAATGACTGCATATCCATAAATTCGATTCCAGAACTGTGAAACGCGAACAATGACATCAGCTGCTGTTTCTGGCATTGTTCCAGTGAAAATAATGTTCAGCCACGCCAAGATCAACATGATGAAACCATAAATTGAATAAACAATTCCAACGATATAAAGAGGAATAGCTAGTAACCACTTAACCAGTGGAAGTCCACGGCTCAAAGTTTTTCCTCCATCAATTTCTGGATATGTAATGCGAACAACGCCGTTATCTTCGATAGATGGATACTCATCTGTTAGCAGGGCGATGTATGCCCAAACACGATTAACCAATGCAAAAAGGGCCTTGTTGAAGGTAAGCGCGTAACTCGGGTACACCCCACGAAATAGAAGAGCAAGGACAACTGGCAAAACAACTAAACCGTAGGTCTGCAGCATATTGTCGTTGAAAAAGGTTTCAATTGAAAAACTTGAAACGAAGATGAAGACTGGAAAAGCCAAAATCACGCGAGCAAAAGCTGTCGCGCGATCACGATTGTCTAATTGGACTTGAAATGATGTTTCAATTTGGTTGCTCATATTCGTACTCTACTATTGAGGCATGGATTTGTTGCACGGACTCGACCTACTCTCTACCTTTGTATTTGCATTAGTCGGTGCTCGTGTCGCCGCTGATAAGCGCTTGGATTACGGCGGCATCGCATTTATCGCTGCAATTGCTTCTGTCTCTGGCGGAACTCTTCGAAACGTATTTCTCGGATTAAAGCCGATTTGGATTACCGATCCCTCAATTATTGCCTCTGTAATTCTTGCCGTTGTAATAACACTTGTATTTAGACGAGTAACCCGTATCGGGAAAACACTTCTTGTAATGGACACCTTTGGATTAGCAATTGCCACAATTTCTGGAACACAGTTAGCTTTTGAGCAAAACATCGATTGGTACAGTGCAATTCTTTTGGGTGTGGTTACTGCCGTCACAGGCGGCTTATTACGCGATGTCTTGTGCCAGCTAGAGCCCGTATTGCTTCATCGCGAAACAATTGGGACATCAGCACTTATGG
>JAPOHK010000134.1 GCA_029979485.1 Candidatus Planktophila limnetica | reverse complement strand
GTTAATCAGAAGAGGTAGTTCGTCGCTTCCATGTGCGCCGGGCCAACTCGATTATGAGAAGAACACCAAAGGCAAAGATTCCTATGACCGAATTTACAAGAAGATTTGATCCAGATTCTGCTTCATTTGTTTTTTTACTTTCACTTGTTACAACAGCAGCTTCAACTAAGTTAAAAGTAAAACTTCCATTAAGAATGTGGCCATCGGCTGAAGCAACACGATATTTAACTTCGAAGATACCGAGTTCAGAAGTTGTATTGAGCAAACGAGTAATTCGAGCGCCATCTGTACTGGTTTCGCCCATTCCTAAATCTTCACCGCTTGGGCTAATGATTGATACAGAGTTTGCGCTTCCTAGGCTTAATAACTCTTCATTGAATTCAAGTTCGATTTGTTCAGGCAATTGTTCTATGTATGTGGATGCACTTGGGTTAGATGAAACGAGTTCGGAGTGCGCATATGCCGATGGAAGCAGGCTACTCAATACGAAGACTGAAATCAGAAATAATATTTTTTTCATGCACTCTTCTTCGGATGAGCCAATAGATAATCAATTACAGATTTTGCAAAGTTAGCAGATAGATCTGGTGAGTGTTTGCCCTTATTAATTGTCCAGAGTTCTGAATTTGCTCCTGTTTTGCACCCTTTGTATCGAAGCACAGTTGTTTCTGGGCCACTTAGTTTGCTATCTAAATCTAGGCGTGGGAGTACTCGGTAAGGTTTTTTGCCACATTCATTTAATTTTCCCCAGAGGTCGATTGTTTTTTGCGCCGATGGATAGGCACTATTAAATAAATATCCTCCTGTGTATGAAATAACTGCGTCATTAGTGCCATGAATCTGAAGGACACTTACTGGAGAAGTTGGTTTACAGCTTCGCGTATTTGAATATGTTGCACCAGCCAAACTAACAATTGCTGCAATTCGATCAGATTGATTGCACGCCATCCGGTGGGCCATAAAGCCACCATTGGAGTGACCAACGATAAATACTCGCGTAGGGTCTACAGAATAATCTTTGGAGACAGAGTCAATAATGCTAGTTAAATATGCTTCATCATCGATGGCACTTGAATCAAAATTGCAGCAGGCAGGCGTAGCGTTCCAAAACAGATAACCATTGGTGTCTTTAGTGCCACTCGGATAAACGGTGAGAATTCCCTTTTCATCGGCGACTTTTCCAAGTGCAAAATAACTCTCTGCGTAGGGAGATTCTGCGGTGTATCCGTGCAATGCAATTAACAAGGGGGCGGGTGTTCCAGATTGATACGTAGTTGGAACAACTAATGAAAATGGTCGATCTCCCGGATAAAGAACATCAGAGGCGTGGGATGCTGAAATAGGCAGAACGCTGAGCAATAAAAGTAATAGGGATAAGCGCGCCCGAATCATGGTGAAAATCTAGTCCACTGCCGCAAGAATTTCATTACTTTTCGGATGAGAAGATAAGATGAGCAAATGGCTGATAGCAGTTTTGACATAACTTCCAAGATTGATCGCATGGAATTAGATAATGCGATTAACCAAGCAATCCGCGAAATCGATACTCGCTTTGATTTTAAGAACACGGGTTCATCAATCGAGCTAAAAGGTGAAGTAATCAATATCGAAGCTGACACAGAGGAGCGCGCAAAGGCTGCTCTCGACGTAGTTAAAGACAAGATGGTCAAGCGCGGAGTTTCCCTTAAGCATTTAGATGCTGGCACTCCACAACTAAGCGGAAAGATTTACAAGATTGCTGCGCCGCTTAAAGAGGGCATCTCAACAGAAAATGCCAAGAAGGTTGCAAAGTTTTTACGCGATGAAGGTCCAAAATCTTTAAAGACTCAGATTCAAGGCGATGAACTTCGCGTAACAAGTAAGAGCCGCGATGATTTACAGACAGCCATGGCACTTGTTAAAGATGGTGCTTGGGACTTTGCGGTTCAATTTACGAATTTCCGCTAATTGTCTAGATACAAAACCGGCTTACTCTTTGGAGTATCTGCCTACACATTATGGGGCGCATTTCCCCTGTACTGGCCACTGTTGCAACCAGCTAATCCCATGGAAATTGTTTCGCATCGTGCTGTTTGGTCACTCTTTTTCTGTTTAGTTGCACTTGGAATTAGCAAGCAACTCAAGAGCACGTACGCACTACTTAAGAATCCTCGAGTATTTATCCGCTTACTGCTTGCTGCGGCGCTGATCTCAGTTAATTGGCTCGTTTATATCTGGGGCGTAAACAATGAACACGTTGTTGAAACCGCACTTGGGTACTACATCAATCCGCTCATCATCATTGCCTTTGGTGTCATCATGTTGCGCGAAAAAATGCGCAAACTTCAATGGACTGCAGTGAGTTTTGGCGCACTCGGCGTTTTGGTTTTAACAATTGATTACGGACGTCTTCCATGGATTGCGTTGGCACTAGCGCTTTCATGGGGCTCTTATGGACTTGTAAAGAAGCAACTAAACCTTGGAGCACTTGAAGGTCTAGCGATTGAAACATTGCTCTCGCTACCTTTTTACGGTGGTTATTTGATCTTTATCGTACTCAATGGAACAGGACAACTCGGCTCTTCTCTAGGTTTATCTCTCTTGTTAATCGGTGCAGGCGTTGTCACTGCTATTCCGCTCTTGTTATTTAATGGTTCAACGACTCGTCTGCCTTTTACGATTATTGGTTTGTTGCAATACATCACACCAACAATTCAATTCTCTATTGGTGTCTGGGTTCGCCACGAAGATATGCCAACTGCGCGTTGGGTTGGATTTATGATTATTTGGACTGCGCTAGTGACACTAGCAATTGATTTGCTTAAATCAGGACGTACGGTCAATAACAGCGTCGCACAGGGATAGCAAGGCACCAGTTGGTTCGCCTACTGGTAGCGGACCGAGC
>JAPOHK010000094.1 GCA_029979485.1 Candidatus Planktophila limnetica | reverse complement strand
GAATAGATATGCGCTGGACCCATGCCATCACGAATCGCTGAAGCACTTTCACGAGCAATAACTGTTGCGTGTGCAGGTGAAATTTCGCCCATCGCCAGGGCTGAACAAACATTTGGCAAGTGGTTAACAAGAGTTCGGGCAACATCGATACGAATTTGAGCAGTGCCGGTAGACATGCGAAGCGCTGTTGCCACATCTTCTCGTTCGGCGTCATCAACGCCGGTGAACATATCTTCGCTCTTGCTGCCTTCTTCACCAGCAACTGCAACGATTGCACGTTGCATCATGGCTTGCAACCAACTGATTTGTCGTTCGAGTGCGGATAAGTAATCAATGCGCGCAGCAGCAGGAAGATCGAATGGATCAATTGCATTTAGTGATGTCAGAGTGTCGATGCCGGGCGCCGCAGCAAGTAATCGGGAGACAAGTTGTGTGCGCATGTGTGAACTATCGCTAGGCGCACTGACAGAGTGTGGAAGTTATCCCCATGTTCAAACTAGAGTTATGGGCATCATGGAAGCTGGCCAATTAAGTAACGAACAAGCGTTGAGCGTTTCCGAGCGCAAAGTTTCCGAGCGCAGCGCATCTGTGTACGAGAAGACACTTCGCTTAAGAGTTTTCGCCTATCTATTAGCCAGCACAACCTTGTTAGCAGCCACCACAGCCTTCAGCGCACTCACAGCACCGGCAGCACAAGCATTTGATTTGCCTCTAACAGTTGCCGCAGATCAACTCTCCGGTTATGAACGATCTCTCTTTAAACACTGGATTGATGCCGATAAAGATCGCTGCGATACGCGCAAAGAAGTTTTAATTCAAGAAGCAGTTTCTTTACCAAAATTAAGTAGTGGCTGTGTCTTTACTGGCGGTAAATGGATTAGCCAATACGACAACCTTGCAACCACTGATTATTCAACTCTGGATATTGATCATATGGTTCCACTCTCAGAAGCATGGAGATCTGGTGCATGGAAATGGTCGGCTGCCCAGCGCGAAGCTTTCGCAAATGATTTAACAGATCCTCGTGCACTAATTGCTGTCACAGCTTCACTTAATCGCCAGAAGAGCGATCAAGATCCAAGTACATGGTTGCCACCTGAAAATAAATGTTTATATGTTTCGAATTGGATTGCAATCAAGGTTCGTTATTCATTGACGGTTGATACAGCAGAAGCCAATGCGCTTACCTCTCTCGTAGCCCAATGCAACATCACTTCCATCACTGCATTTTCACTTCCAGCGTATGCAATTACTGCAGGAATTAATCCCATAACTCTTGTGGCACCAACCACGACTCCAACTCCAGCACCAACACCTGAACCAACTACAAAACCAACTGCCGCACCAAAAGTTAAGAAAGCTGTTAAGTATTCGACATGCGCTAAGGCGCGTGCAGCCGGAGTCACACCAATTGTTCGCTCAAAAAATAAAAGCTTGTACGTCCTGAATAAGGCGCTAGATCGCGATAAAGATGGCGTGGCCTGCGAGTAACGGCATTTTTTAAAGCGCCTGTCAGCGGTTAAGATTGGCACGTGGAACCACAGAAAGTACTTCTCTATTACGGCTTTACACCAATTGATGACACCACTGCTGTGCGTTTATGGCAACTAACTCTCTGCGAATCCCTTGGAATTAAAGGTCGCATTCTCATTTCTCGCCATGGAATCAACGGAACAGTTGGCGGAGATATGGAATCCCTTAAGAAATATGTTGCACGCACTAAGAAATATCCTGGATTTAAGAAGATAGATTTCAAATGGTCAGATGGGACTGGAAATGAATTTCCACGACTTGCAGTTCGAGTAAAAGATGAACTCGTTGCATTCGGCGATCCTTCAGTAATTAAAGTTGATGAAAAAGGCGTTATCGGTGGTGGCAAACACCTCAAACCATACGATGTTCATAAGCTCGTTGAAGAACGTGGCGATGAAGTTGTCTTCTTTGATGGTCGCAATGCGTTTGAGGCAAAAATTGGAAAGTTTAAGAACGCGGTTATTCCTGACGTAACCACATCACGCGATTTCGTGGAAGAAATCAAGAGCGGAAAATACGATCACTTAAAGGACAAACCAGTTGTTACTTATTGCACTGGCGGAATCCGGTGCGAAATTCTCTCAACGGTTATGGTCGATAATGGCTTTAAAGAGGTTTACCAAATCGAAGGTGGCATAGTTAAGTACGGCAAGAAGTATGGTGACAAAGGATTGTGGGAAGGCTCGCTCTATACATTTGATGCGCGAATGGCGATCGATTTCTCATCGAAGACAAAAGTTATTGGCACATGTGAAAGTTGTAATGCACCAACTAAACAGTTCTATAACTGCGCACGAAAAGCGTGCCACGAATTAGTTTTACTCTGCGAAGATTGCTCAAAAATCGATGTAAGCAAGAGCTGTATTCACGATAGTAATCGCGCTCATGACTCCGAAATGGTTGGCTAGTTTTACTCTTCTACAATTTCAGTAGGCGCACCATGAACGTTCAAAACATCTTCTGCCTTGTGGGCTGAGTTGCCTAACTTATGACCTTCACCAGAGCGATTAACTGGGCGCTCTGATTTATTAATAGCTGGAACTGTACCTAGCAACCCTTTTTGGAAGTCTTCAAAAGCCTGCAGAACTTCGCGCTTTGTATTCATAACGAATGGGCCCATCCACGCAACAGGTTCTTTAATTGGTTGACCACCAAGAATGAATAGTTCTAATTCAGGTGAACGACTCTCTTGTTGATTCGCGGCGCGAATAACCAAAGTATCTCCTTCGCCGAAAACAGTGAGTTGTCCCATCTGAACTGGGCGAGATTCTTCGCCAACAAAACCATGACCTGCCAATGTGTACACAAGTGCGTTGTAATCCTTGCGCCAAGGAAGACGAAGCTCAGCCCCTGGTTGAACAGTTGCATGCACCAAAGTAATTTGAGTCTGTGTTGATCCAGGACCTTTGTGTCCATCAATTTCACCTGCAATTACGCGAATTAGCGCACCACCATCGTGGGATGCAAGAAGTGCCACTTCACTTGCACGAAGATCTTGATATGCAGGAGGTGACCACTTTTTAGCAGCTGGAAGATTTACCCATAATTGAAATCCGTGGAACAAACCACCACTCATAACTAAATGCTCTGGGGGAGTTTCGATATGCAAAATTCCTGCACCAGCAGTCATCCATTGTGTATCACCATTTTGAATTGTTCCACCGCCACCATTGTTGTCATAGTGATCAAAGATTCCATCAATAATGTATGTAACAGTTTCAAAACCGCGATGTGGATGCCATGGAGTTCCCTTTGGTTCTCCCGGTGCGTACTCAACTTCACCCATTTGATCTAGGTGAATAAATGGATCGAGTTCTGACATATCAACGCCGGCAAATGCACGACGCACAGGAAAGCCTTCGCCTTCAAAACCTTGTGGAGCTGTTGTAATGCTCTTAACTGTTCGCGCGCGCGATCCTGGTGCCTCAATCACTCGAGGCAGAATTGTTATATCGCTAACGGTAACTGCTGGCATTTGAACTCCTTATTTCAATAAGCCGAGAATAGTTGAACTTTCAACTACCTGCAACTTGAGAAGATCAGAGGTTCTTAAGCGCGGAAACAACCTTGGTTAGCGAAGCCTTTGCATCTCCAAAGAGAAGCATTGTCTTTGGATCAAAGAGCAGTTCGTTTTCAATGCCAGCAAAGCCTGGGCGCATTGATCGCTTAAGGAAAATAATGTTTGCAGCATTAGCAACTTCAAGAATTGGCATTCCATAAATTTGGCAACCAGGTGTTGTTTGCGCCGCTGGATTAACAACGTCATTTGCACCAATAACAATTGCAACATCAGTCTGCCCAAAAGTCGGATTAACTTCTTCCATTTCGGCTAATTGGTCATATGGAACGTTTGCCTCCGCTAGCAATACATTCATGTGACCCGGCATGCGACCTGCGACTGGGTGAATTCCATATGCAACATCAATGCCTTTAGCCAACATCAGATCTGCTAATTCGCGAACTGTGTGTTGTGCTTGAGCAACAGCTAAACCAAAGCCCGGAACAATAACTACGCGACGGGCATAGTTAAGCAAGATTGCAACATCATCAGGTGAACCAGAGCGAACTGGACGATCTTCTGCAGCGCCACTTGCTTCTTGTGGCTTTGCAGTAAATGCACCGAAGAGCGTTCCAAAGAGTGAGCGACCCATGGCTT
>JAPOHK010000091.1 GCA_029979485.1 Candidatus Planktophila limnetica | reverse complement strand
CATCTGTAATTCCTGTTGCAGATAAGAAAACATCATCAGAATTTACTAAATCGCGTGTTGACAGAACCTTGTTTAAATCATGGCCAGCAGCAATTGCACGTTCCTTTTCACTAGCGTCCTTTGGATGAAGCAAACCTTGAATTGAACCACCCAGACAAATCATTGCTGCTGCAGTAATAACACCTTCAGGTGTTCCACCGATTCCCATCAGTAAATCAATCCCTGTTTCAGGACGAGCTGTCTCAATTGCTGCTGCAACATCTCCATCTTGAATCAATCTGATTCGTGCCCCAGCATCACGAATCTCTCTGAGTAAAATATCGTGGCGTGGGCGGTTAAGAACAACAACTGTTATGTCTGAAACGCTCATGCCTTTTGCTTTTGCTACCGCTTGAATATTCGCCTTTGTTGTTGCATTGATATCAATAACATGCGCTGCTTCTGGACCAGTAACAATCTTGTTCATATAAAAAACTGCAGATGGGTCATACATCGAACCACGCGGTGCTAAAGCAATCACACTGATTGCGCCATTCATTCCATTTGCTGTCAGTGATGTTCCATCGATTGGATCAACTGCAACATCGCATGCAGGTCCAAGTCCATTGCCAACTTCTTCACCGTTATGAAGCATCGGTGCATCATCTTTTTCACCTTCACCGATAACAACAACACCTGACATATCGACGGTATTAATCATCTCTCTCATGGCTTCAACTGCTGCTTGATCAGCTAAATTCTTTTCACCACGTCCAACCCATGGCGCTGCTGCGATTGCAGCAGTTTCAGTAACGCGCACAAGCTCTAGTGCAAGGTTGCGATCTGGATTTTGTGGGGTACTCATGTTTATTCTCGAACTACATCTGCACCAAGTGCGCGCAATTGTTCTGCAAAGTTTGGGTAGCCACGATCAACATGGAAGGCACCATCTATTGTGGTTTCGCCTTCACTGACGAGTGCTGCCAAAACCAAGCCAGCACCTGCTCTGATATCGGTTGCTTCAACAGGTGCTCCAGAGAGCTGTGAAATACCGTGAATTGAGGCGTGATGACCATCAACGGTGATTTGTGCGCCAAGACGAGTTAATTCATTTACGAACATAAAGCGAGACTCAAAAACATTTTCAGTAACTATGGCATCACCCGTTGCAATGGAGTTAAGTGCAATCACCATCGGCAATAAATCTGTTGGAAAACCTGGATAGGGAAGTGTTGATACATCAATTGATTGTGGGCGCGAATCCATGCGCACGCGAATTCCATCATCGGTACTCGTAATTATTGCTCCAGCCGATGTCAATTTCTCCAGCGGAATCTCAAGATCTTGTGGACGCGCTCCATGAATTGTGATGTCTCCTTGCGTCATTACAGCAGCAAATGCCCATGTGCCTGTGATGATTCGATCTGCAATGGTTGCATGTGTTGTTGGGCTTAACTTTTTCACGCCTTCAATGGTGATAATCGGCGAACCAAGTCCACTTATTTTTGCACCCATTGCAATGAGAAATTCGCCGAGATCAACAATGTCTGGTTCTCGAGCCGCATTATCGATTGTTGTTCTACCTTGAGCTAAAACAGCTGCAGTCATAATGTTTTCGGTAGCACCAACACTTGGGAAATCTAATTCAATCGTTGCACCCATTAATCCACTTGGCGCTTCTGCAATAACGTAGCCATGTTCGATATGTGCCTTTGCCCCAAGAGCTTCTAAACCTTTGATGTGAAAATCTAAACCGCGTGAACCAATCGCATCTCCTCCAGGTAGTGCAACTTCTGCCTGGCCGGTGCGAGCAACGAGTGGACCAAGTACATTAATTGACGCGCGCATTTTTCGAACTAAGTCATAGTCTGCGCGATGTCCTGGTTTGTCGGGGACGCTAATTGATATCTCTGAACCATTTCGGTGTACAGAACATCCCAAACGAGTTAACAGATCAGCCATGATGTCCACGTCGGCAATATCTGGAACATTTGTGATTGTTGATGTTCCAGGGGCTAAGAGAGATGCGGCCATCAATTTAAGAACGGAGTTTTTAGCACCGGTGATGTGAACTTCGCCATGAAGGCGGGCGCCACCTTGGACCCGAAAACGATCATTATTGGCCATGGTTGCACCCCCTTTTCGATTGTGAGTGGTCACATCGTAACTCTCCTAATAGGCTCCACCCATGGTTCATTTAACGCGTATTTACACAAAGACAGGCGATGACGGCACAACCTCCCTAGGAGATATGAGTCGGACTTCAAAAAACGATCCACGCCTTGAGGCGTATGCAGATGTAGATGAAGCTAATTCATCCATCGGTGTAGTTCTATCAACTGATGAAATCAGTGGCGACTTTCGTGCGCTACTTGTGCGTATCCAAAATGATCTCTTCGATGTTGGTGCTGACCTTTGCACACCAGTAGTTGATGAACCAAAGATTGAACCATTGCGCGTCGTTGAATCTCAAGTTGCTTATCTAGAAGCACAAATTGATAAATTTAATGAAAAACTTGAACCACTTGAATCATTTATTTTGCCTTCAGGAACACCAGCGGCATCTCATCTACATGTTGCACGCACAGTTACACGCCGTGCAGAACGTCGTACATGGGCCGCGATTCACGCATTCGGCGGCGGAGTGAATCCCTTGACTGCTAAGTACCTCAACCGTTTATCAGATCTTCTCTTTGTGCTTGCGCGAGTTGCAAACAAAGAGATTGGCGATCAGTTATGGGTTCCAGGAGCTAATCGCTAATTTGGTGTAAAGAAGTTTCGTTTACTTAAATCGGGTATCGCATCGTGATGACAGCTCACAGCTATCCCACTAGCTTTAATGTTATTTAGTATTTTTCCATCAGCATCTTTATGTTTAATTTCGCTAATTAACATGATGCTCTGAAATGCTTTCGCTTTAGTTCCTTGAGAAACAGTACGCAAGGTGCCGAGCGTTTGGTCTACTTTGCCACTCTTTAAATCTATCCGTTCAAAAGTTGAAGTTACTTCCCACCATGAACAACTAGTCTCAGAAGCAACTGTTACTGCTCCACAGGCAAATTCATCGCACTTTCGAAGATCTGCTCGCAAGAAAACCTTTGCGGGAGTGAAGTTATCTGAAGATTCGCATTGCAACTGCGCAGCAGTTGGAATCTTGGCAAAGACTTCACCATTTTGTGTAAATCCAGATGGTGGCCACGCTTTACCAAAACACGTTACGGCCTGAAGGGGAGGAAGCTTCTTCTTTTTCTTTACAACCTTCTTCTTCTTTGCCGCTGGCTTTTTTGTCTCTTTCACTTCTGGTTTAGTACTTGCTTTCACAGTTGGCTTAGCACTTGGTTTTGGCGTGCTTGTTGCAGCAATAGCTGATGCTGTTGAAAGCGTGAGAACAGAAATCAAAAGTGTGGCGATTAATTTTTTCAATCTCTGCTCCACTTAAAGGTTCTAATTGCTAGGAAGATTCCTGCAATGAGCCAGGCTAGCAAAATCAAAAATGTGCGCTCAGTTTCCCAGGTACCAGCGACTTCACGAGCAGCAAATGAATCCGGCAGAAATACTGAGCGCATACCTTGAGTCATCCACTTAAGTGGAAATAACGCTGCAACTTGCTGCATCCACCCAGGAAGATCAGTAAAGACGAAGAAGACGCCACTAAAGAATTGCAAGATAATTACCACAGGCGAGACAACAGCAGATGCCCCGCGACCACTCTTTGGCACTGCAGCGAAGGCAATACCTAACGCCGTAGATGCAGCACTTCCCAAAATAATCAGCCACGTAAATGTGAGCCACTTATATGGATCAGTTGGTAGTTCGACTCCGAAAAAGATAATTCCGGCAGCCAGTAACAAAACTACTTGAATAGCCATGCTGACGAATACCAAAATAGATTTTCCGATGAAGTAACTCGCTACGTGCATTGGTGTTCCGCGTAATCGTTTGAGAGAACCAAACTCACGCTCCATTGGAATAAGAATTGCTAATTGCTGAAATCCAGTATTTACAAGGCCAGATGCGATCATTCCAGCAACAAAGTACTGACTAAATGTGACGCCTTCAGCCAAAGTTGTTTTAAATACAGAACCAAAGATTGCAAGCAAAATAATTGGAAATGCCAATGTGAATACAACTGATTCGCGTTGGCGCATAAACTGTCTAATTTCTAAACCACCACGAGCTATACCTAAAGATATTGTTGTCGGCAAAGATTTATTAGCACTCACTTATTTTTCTCCAATCATGGAGAGATAAATATCTTCAAGTGATGGACGCAAAACTTGTAACTCTGGAATCTCACCTGGAAATTGCGCCGCTAATCGGCGGACCACATCAGTTGGGTTATCACTTAACTCTTCTTGAATAACTCCATTAGATTT
>JAPOHK010000020.1 GCA_029979485.1 Candidatus Planktophila limnetica | reverse complement strand
GTGAATTAGCCGGTGCAATTAAAAGCATAATTGCTCTGGCAGTCGGAATGTCTATTGGAATGGGATTTGGTGAAAATACTCAAGCCATGTTGATTACTCGTGGGCTAAATGAAGTTGCACGAATTGGCGCGGCACATGGAGCGGATCCACTTAGCGCTGCAGGCTTGGCTGGCATGGGTGATCTCGTTGCAAGTTGCGGTTCGGCTTTATCCCGCAATCGAACATTTGGTGAAGTACTCGGACGCACTGGTTCCATGAACGATGCGCGTGCCCGTGTGGCAAAAACGGTTGAGGGCGTAGCCTCATCCAGTGCCGTTGTTGAATTAGCGCACAGAGTTGGGGTTGAAGTGCCAGTTATTGAAGCAGTTGCAGATGTCGTTGCGGAAACAATTACTCCTAAGCAAGCACTCGAGCGACTCATGGCAATCACAACAAAAGCAGAAAACTTCATTCGATGAGTAAAAAAGTTATCGCTATTATTTTTGGCGGCCGTTCAAGTGAGCACGAAATTTCATGTGTATCAGCCGGTGGCGTTTTAGCAGCACTAGATAAATCTAAATATGAAGTCGTTCTTATTGGAATCACACGAGAAGGCAAGTGGGTTCATGTAGCACAAGATTTCCCACTGGAAATTCGCGCGGGGGTATTGCCAGAAGTTCCTGCCAACGCACCTGCTGTTGTTGCAGACATTCATGGTTTAAGTGTTAACAACAAATTGCTCAACATCGATGTGATTTTTCCATTACTACATGGTCCATACGGTGAAGATGGAACAATTCAGGGCTTTTGCGAGATGGCCGATATTGCATATGTTGGCAGCGGAGTTCTCGCAAGCGCAGTTGCAATGGATAAATCATTTGCAAAACCAATTTTTGCTTCCCACAACATGGACGTGGTCCCGGGATTTGTGGTCAAAAAAAGCGATTGGAAATCTCACCGCTCAGAAATCGAGAAGGCGGCCGCGGAATTGCAATTTCCTCTATTTGTAAAACCAGCCCGCGGAGGATCAAGTCGAGGCACAACTAAAGTTAAATCGGCAAAAGAGTTTGCAGCAGCAATTGAGCAAGCACACGTATTTGATTCAAAGGCATTAGTTGAAAAGGCAATCCATGGCCTAGAAGTCGAATGCGCAGTTCTTGAGATAAATGGATCTCCTGAAGCCTCCGTTGTAGGATCGATTTCGATTGATCCAAAGTTTGAATTTTATGATTTTCAAGCTAAGTATTTGGATGGTGCAACAAAAATTGAATTGCCAGCATTAATTCCTGGTGATATCGCAGAGGAAATTCGCACGCAGGCTATAAAGGCATTTAAAGCGCTAGGTTGCTCTGGGCTTGCACGAGTGGATTTCTTTTACGAAACAAGTGGTCAGATTTTCATTAATGAACTAAACACAATGCCCGGTTTCACTTCAACTTCTGTGTTTCCAAAAATGTGGGCAGCAACAGGAAAGAATTATGAAAGTGTTATTGAAGAATTAATTAAGTCAGCCTTGCTAAGAACAAATGGTGTCTTAGAAAACTAGTAAGTAACTGGGCAGGTCAACGTTCTTGTTATGCCAGGAACGCCTTGAACCTTAGACAAAATCATTCGACCGAAATCTTCCATACTTGGCGCTTCGGCGCGCATGATTACATCGTAAGGACCTGTGACGCCTTCTGCGAGTGTCACTCCAGAAATTGCTGACACAGCCGAAGCAACGCTGGAAGCTTTACCAACTTCAGTTTGAATCAAAATAAATGCCTGTACTGACATGGTCGACTCCTTTTGCCGTTGAGGGGACAAAGTATCGCATCTGCACTATTGGCTGCAATGAGTATTCTTGAGGCATGAATTTTAATGAGGAACAGGTTATTTCTGAGATCTCCTCAATATTTTCGCCACTCAACCAAAAAAACCCACGAGTAATTGTAGGAATTGGCGATGACGCCGCAGTAGTTGCCACTGATAAGCATTCAGTTATAACGACTGATATGGCTATTGAAGATGTGCACTTTAATCGCGAGTGGTCAACGGCATATGAAATCGGTTCAAAGATAACAGTTGCAAATCTTGCCGATGTATATGCAATGGGCGCCGATCCTCAATACTTGGTAGTTGCATTAACTCTGACAGGCAATGAGGAGATGCAATGGATAAAAGATATGGCTCGAGGTATTGCTGATACAGCTTCTGCATCAGATTCAGCGGTGGTTGGCGGAGATATATCTCGTGGTGAGAAAATCATGATTTCTATGACAGCAGTTGGGTCTTCCCGACTTAACATCACGCGCTCGGGTGCTCGCGTAGGAGATTCAATTTATTTATCTGCGCTACCTGGATGGTCGCGAGCTGGCTATGAAATTCTCTCTAAGAAAATTCCGCAATCTTCTGTTCATACGCGTGCGCTGGCTCAATTTAAATCTCCGGAGTTAAACCCAACACTCATGCGAAGTTTCAAGAGTGCGCATGCTATGTGCGATGTCAGTGATTCCTTGCTTGTACAAGCCAATCAGATGAGCAAGGCATCTGCCGTCGCGCTAAGAATTGATTCACGAAAAATCGAACGGGCTGAAGGTTTCGCAGACCTTGCAGCTGTTGCACATTCACTTGATGTTGACGTGTGGGATCTCATCGCTGGTGGCGGTGAAGATCACGTGCTTTTAGCAACGGGAATCAATCTGCCAGGAATTCACATAGGAGATGTTTGCGAAGGAAGCGGAGTTGAGTTCTTAGACATGAAAAAAGCGCCAGAATCCTGGCGCCATTTCAATTAAGCAAAACTAATTAACGAGTAACTTTTCCAGCCTTTAGGCATGAAGTACATACGTTTTGACGCTTAGGTGTTCCACCAACAAGAGTGCGAACGCGTTGAATATTTGGATTCCAGCGACGACGAGTCTTCACTTGTGAGTGAGAAACGTTGTTACCAAAGCTTGGACCCTTTTTACAGACGTCACATGTTGCAGCCATTGCTGAACTCCTTCATACGTATTTACAGGGCGCAAGATTAGCGTGAGCCTATGCCTAGACGCCAATCCACGCTCAATAACCCTAAACAGTGGAGAATGACGCCATGGCATCCCTTGATAGCAAAGTCAGTACCGTTCTGGGGGATCGCACATCAAAAGTTTTAGAGACTACTTTCGGAATTAAGAGTGTTGGAGATTTATTGCGACATTATCCGCGCCGCTACGCGGTTCGTGGAGAACTAACAGATATTTCAACTTTGCAAGAAGGCGATGAGGTCACAATTCTGGCCGAAGTTTTCAGTGCCTCAAATCGTCCGCTTCATGGTCGCAAGGGAAGTATTTTCGAAGTAATTGTTACCGATGGCAAGGCAAAACTTTCGCTAACATTTTTTAATCAAGCGTGGCGCGAGAAAGAATTAAAAGTAGGCAGACAAGGTTTATTTGCGGGCAAAGTTGGAGTCTTTAAAGGCAAGCGCCAACTAGCTCATCCAGATTATGAGTTGATTCCCGACGGAAGTGATGTAGATAGCGCAGTTGATGAATTTGCTGGAAAGTTCTTAGCCGTATATCCAGCCGCATCAAAAATGCCATCGTGGAAGATTGCACAGTGCATCGACTTAGCGATTGAAGGCTTAGATGAAGTGCCCGACTTCTTACCTGATGAAATTCGGGAAAACCATGCTTATCCGACTCTGCACCAAGCGTTGGTTCAATTGCACAAGCCTGCTGATTTAGAACACGCTGAAATTGCCCGCGAACGCCTAACTTTTGATGAAGCATTCTTATTGCAGTTACTCCTGGCAAAAAGAAAAGCCGCCCTTAGATCACTTGATGCCATTGCGCGACCACGAGTATCTGGTGGATTGCTTGATGCATTCGATCGATTACTTCCGTTTGAGTTAACAGCAGGACAAAAAGAAGTCAGCGCAGAAATCGAATCTGATTTAGCAAAATCTCATCCAATGCATCGCTTACTACAAGGTGAAGTGGGATCTGGAAAGACAATTGTTGCGCTGCGCGCAATGCTCACGGTTATCGATAATGGCGGTCAAGCAGCGCTACTTGCACCCACAGAAGTATTAGCGGCACAGCACTTGCGAACAATTACGAAACTCTTGGGTGATTTGGCACAAGGTGGAATGTTGGGTGGAGATGACAAAGCTACGCAAGTAACGCTCATCACGGGTTCACAGAGCGCAGCAGCTCGCAAAGAAGCACTGGCATTGGCGGCAAGTGGAGGAGCAGGAATTGTTATCGGCACTCATGCGCTATTAGGCGAATCAATTGTCTTTAATGATCTGGGATTAATTGTTGTTGATGAGCAACATCGATTTGGTGTTGAGCAACGGGATGCACTCAAAAGCAAGGCCCATACTCCCGCACACTTATTGGTTATGACGGCTACTCCTATTCCACGAACTGTTGCCATGACAGTTTTCGGTGATTTAGATATTTCAACTCTGCGAGAACTCCCGCTCGGTAGACAGCCGATAACCACACATGTTATTGCTGCACTCGAAAAACCCGCGCATCTTGAGCGAGCCTGGCAAAGAATTGCTGAAGAGGTTGCGAAAGGTCATCAGGCATACGTTGTAGCACCCAGAATCAGTGCAACAAATAATGAAGATGCAGACATGGATTTCCTCTTTGGAACTGAATCGCAGAGCATTGCAAGTGTTGAAGAGCTTGGGCCAATGCTGCACAGTGGACCTTTTTCCGGATTGCGTGTCGCTCCATTGCACGGTCGCTTATCTAATGACGTTAAAGATTCAACTATGTCTGCATATTCAGCGGGCGATATTGATGTACTTATTTCAACAACTGTCATTGAAGTCGGTGTGGACGTGCCAAATGCAACAGTGATGGTAATCATGGATGCGGATCGATTTGGAGTTTCACAGTTACATCAACTTCGTGGACGTATTGGTCGTGGAACTTCTCCCGGGCTCTGTTTATTGGTTACCAATGCAATGCCTGAGTCTCCTGCGCGCGTTCGACTCGATGCAGTGGCTTCGACGTTGGATGGTTTCGAACTCTCAAAGATAGATCTAGAACAACGCAGAGAAGGAGACGTGTTGGGTGCTAGCCAATCCGGAACTCGTTCACATCTGCGTTTGCTGCGTGTTCTGCGAGATGAAGCGCTTATTGATAGCGCACGCCAAAGCGCTGAAAAACTTATCGAAGTTGACCCAACTCTGACAGGGTTTAAATTACTCAATGATCAAATCAAGTTCTTAGAAACTGATTCGGCAACTGATTTTATAGATAAGGGATAGCGCCATGAGAATTATTGCAGGAATCGCAAAAGGACGTTCTTTATCTAGCGTTGCGGGTGCAACAAGACCAACTTCAGATCGCGCGCGCGAAGCTATCTTTTCAACTCTGACTTCTGAATTCGGTGACTTTCTTGGATTGCACATCTTGGATTTATTTGCAGGTTCCGGCGCGATGGGTCTAGAAGCACTCTCACGTGGTGCATCACTTGTTCATTGTGTCGAAAAAGATGATGCTGCGGCTAAAACGATTTCAATAAATTCTGCTCTTGTGCAAAAAGCTCAACCTGTTGGAGTGTTTCACTTATTTCACATGGCAGTACAAAAGTTTGTAGAAGCCAATCCAGAAAATCAATATCACTTCGTTTATATAGATCCACCTTATGATTTTGCAGATTCTGAACTCAAAGTTATCTTAGAAAATTTAAACGCAAATAATTTTTTCAAAGATGGGGCAGTCATTGCAGTTGAGAGGGCATCAAAATCTTCACAACCTACGTGGCCACAGGGATACGAGCCATCTCGCACCAAGGTCTACGGGCAAGCGAGTATTTATTACGCCAATTACGCTAAGAATGGATAAGGGCAGAAATCGTTGCTAGCGTTTAGCCCATGAGACGCGCAGTATGTCCAGGATCTTTTGATCCGATCACTTATGGCCACTTAGACATCATCGAACGAGCCAGTCATCACTTCGATGAAGTCATAGTTGCCGTTCTTGAAAACCGCACTAAATCTAGTTTGTTCACCGTAGAAGAACGCATTTCTATGATTTCGGAGGTAACCAAGAAATTTCCAAATATTCGCGTTGATTCGTGGAGTGGATTGCTAGTGGATTACTGCAAGTCAAAATCGGTGCAATCAATTGTTAAAGGATTACGCGCTGTATCTGATTTTGAATATGAATTACAGATGGCCCAAGTAAACCTTCAAGGCTCAGGTGTAGAAACCATGTTTATGGCGACTTCACCAACTCACTCCTTTTTATCATCCTCACTTGTGAAAGAATTAGCTCATTACGGTGGAGATGTTTCCTCTATGGTTCCACCGACTATTAACGAAGCACTAAAACGTCGAGTAGCAGGGAAGTGATCCATGGATTCGATTGAGAAATTAACAGCTGCAATTTCAATGATTGAGGAAGCACGTGGTGTTCCACTATCAGCGTCATGTGTTCTTCACCGTGGCGAAATTCTAGAAGTTCTAGATGGTGCGCGTGCTGCATTACCAAATGATTTAGAAGCTGCTCGAAAAATTCTTGCCTCTCGAGATGCCTTAATTGAAGAGGGTCGTTTGAGCGCTGAAGCACTCATTGCAAGTGCTCGCGAAGAAGTTTCACGAATGATTGAGCAGACTGCCATCGTTTCTGCTGCTCGCGAAGAAGCTCAACATATTTTGGATGATGCCCACCTTGAGGCTGATCAAGAACGCGAAGAAGTTGAGAAATATATTGATTCACGCCTGGCAACTCTCGAGGTAATTCTAAATAAGACATCTGATGCTGTTGCGCGCGGTCGCGAAAGACTTGCTGGCGCTGGGGATAAAGATGTTTTATCGCAACTCGCTAACGATAAGTAAAGTGCGACGCGTATGACTCGAGATCTCTCTCCTTTTCGCGTAAACACACACGAGCTTCCACGTCGTGCGGGAGAGATGAAAGAGTATTCAATTGATTTCGATCTCACAGAAGCTTTTGGCGTTGAATTAATTAGCGTTCCACCAGGTGAAGTTATTGAAGTTGATCTTCGTCTGGAATCTGTAACTGAAGGAGTTCTCGCTACAGCGGATGTATTTGCCACGGCAATGGGAGAGTGCATCCGCTGCCTGGATCCGATTGCAATAGACATCGATAGAAGTTTTCAAGAGCTCTATCGCTACGAAGTTCATCATGAAAAGGGTTCTAAAGGATCCAAAAAGCGTCGTCCAAGTGATGATGTAATTGATGATTTAGATGTGGATGATGAGTTGTTCATGCAAGGTGATTACATAGATTTAGAAACACCATTGCGCGATGCGATTGTTTTAGCTTTGCCAGTAAATCCACTCTGCTCAGAGGATTGTTTAGGGCTCTGCCAGCAGTGCGGTGAAAAATGGTCAGATCTTCCAGAGGGACATGCTCACGAGCAGATTGATCCACGTTGGGCTGCTCTCGGCTCGCTTGAGGCGGATAAGGGCGAGTAGCCCGTCATTGCCGATTTTAAGAATTCGCACTTTTAGGGGATACTTTCACCCATATCCGCACTCCTCGTGAGCCGCGGTATCTCAGATGAGATTTAAGAAGAGATTAAGGACGCCACCGTGCCAGTACCAAAGCGAAAGATGTCTCGCTCAAAGACTCGTTCTCGTCGTAGTCAGTGGAAAACAACTGCGGCAGCGCTAGCGGCGTGCCCACAATGCCAACAACCAAAATTGCAACACACTGCATGTCCAACGTGCGGAACATATAACCGCCGTCAGGTTATTGAGGTCTGATCTGTACTCTGAATTAACACAACACTTAGGTGTTGACGTTGATCCAAATCTTTTAGCCTTAGCGTTTACTCATCGTTCATTTGCATATGAATCTGGCGCTAAAGAAACCAATGAACGGCTGGAATTTCTAGGCGACTCTGTTCTCGGATTAATAGTTACCGAAGAGCTTTACCTTCGCTTTCCAGATTTAGATGAGAGCAGACTCTCACCACTTCGCTCAGGTGTTGTCAACATGAGAGCCCTGGCAGATATTGCCCGCGAACTTAACCTTGGAAAATACATTCGACTTGGCAAAGGTGAAGAAGTAACTGGTGGCCGCGACAAAAATTCATTGTTAGCAGATGCGCTAGAAGCCTTAATTGGCGCTGTTTATCTTCATGCAGGTTTTGCCACAAGCGCAATGGTTGTCAGAAAGTTAATTGATTCAACCTTGACCCAGGCTATGGCGCGCGGTGCGGGTTTAGATGGCAAAACAGCGCTGCAAGAGTTAACAGCCCAACTCGGTAAAGGTGCACCCGAATACATCGTCACAGAAACTGGGCCAGATCACGATAAGAGTTTTAGCGCAGATGCAATGGTGGCTGGGACGTGTATTGCTAGCGGTACCGGTAAGAGCAAGAGAGAAGCCGAGCAAGTTGCTGCCAGAAGCGCCTATGACATATTGAAACCTCAAGTTGTGGATGAAGGTAACTAGCTCTCGATACTTCTGGGGCCGCCGTGTTACTTCGCTAATTAACGCGCTCGCAAGGTAGGTTTACCGCGTGTATCTAAAGAGCATCACGCTCAAGGGCTTCAAGTCCTTTGCTTCGGCGACCACTTTGCGCCTAGAACCCGGTATCACCTGCGTCGTAGGTCCAAATGGTTCTGGAAAATCAAACGTTGTTGATGCACTTACATGGGTAATGGGTGAGCAAGGTGCTAAGTCTCTTCGCGGGGGAAAGATGGAAGATGTCATCTTCGCCGGAACAAGCGGGCGAGCTCCACTTGGCCGCGCCGAAGTTTCAGTAACAATTGATAACGCTGACGGCGCACTCAATATTGATTATTCAGAAGTAACAATTTCTCGCATACTTTTTAGAAATGGTCAGAGCGAATATCAGATAAATGGTGAAGCTTCCCGCTTGCTTGATATTCAAGAACTATTGAGCGATTCAGGTATTGGCCGTGAGATGCACGTCATCGTCGGACAAGGTCAACTTGATGCAATTTTGATGGCTAATCCCGATGAACGTCGTGGATTCATTGAAGAAGCAGCTGGCGTACTTAAGCACCGCAAGAGAAAAGAAAAAGCTCTTCGCAAATTAGATTCGATGCAAGCAAATTTAGCTCGAGTACAAGACCTCACAGTGGAATTGCGTAGACAGCTTCGTCCATTAGGTAAGCAAGCAGAAGTCGCGAAGAAGGCCGCAACTATTCAAGCGGATCTTCGCGATGCAAAGTTACGCTTGCTCGCAGATGATTATATTTCGATGACCAAAACACTTGATGCAGAAGTCGCAGATGAAACAGCTCTGCGAGAAAGACGAGCAATTGTCGAAGCCGAATTAGACATAGTACGTGCACGCGAAGAAGCACTCGATGCACAAGCAGCAGTCGATGGACCACTTCTTGTCAGAGCACAAGAGACTTATTACCAACTTAACTCATTGCGCGAAAGATTTCGAGGAACTGCATCCCTTGCACAAGAGCGTTCTCGCTTCTTGGCAGAAGAAGCAGATGAAGCTCGCACTTTAGGTCGCGATCCGGAAGCTTTAGAACGTGAAGCACAAGCACTTCGACTAGAAGAATCTCAACTACGTGCAGCCGTTGAAAGTGCGCAACTCTTGTTATCCAATGCAACCAGCGCATTGGCACAAGCAGAAATTTCCCTCAAGAGTGAAGAAGATAAAGTTGCTGCGGCAATGCGAGCGATTGCTGATTCTCGAGAAGGAACAGCGCGACAAGAAGGACATATCAAATCTTTGCGTGCGCGCCTTGAAGCGATTGCTGAAGAGATTGCACGTTTAGAAAAATCACGTAACGAAGCCCAACAAAGAGCTGATGAAGCCTCACGCGCGTACTCATCATTTGAATTAGAAATCACGAGTGCAGATTCGAGCGAACTCGGGTTAGATTCGCAATTTGAATCTGCAAAATCCAAGTTAGATAGTGCAAAGAAGACACTCTCTGATCTTGTAGATAATGAACGTAACACCGAACGAGAAAAGAACGCAGTAGAGGCAAAGCTTGAAGCGCTTCGAATTACGTTAAAGAGTAATGACGGCGCAGCGGCGTTACTTTCAGATTCTCGTGGCGTAAAGATTCTCGGCAGCGTTAGCTCTTTGATTTCAATCCAAAAAGGATACGAGAGTGCGGTCGCAGCTGCTCTTGGATCTCTGGCAGATGCAATCGTTGTACAAGATTTGAATTCAGCAGTGAG
>JAPOHK010000154.1 GCA_029979485.1 Candidatus Planktophila limnetica | reverse complement strand
GCAATAAACTTATAAAACAAAAAGTGGCTCAATCCCAACAGATTGAACCACCGATATTTTTTATGGCACGTAAGATACCATTACGTCTTGATATATAGTTCAAGTGCTTCTTTGGCTGCGGGGTGCAGATCACTCAGCTCCATTACTTTTTCAGCACTATGCGCATCGAGTAACCATACCGAGCTTTCCGCTACTGCATGTGTTACTATCCGTACTAGTTGCTCGTCAAAATCACTTTGAACAACTAATCGCATATCTTTGAAACTGTAGATACTCTTAACATCCCAGCGATATTTTGAGTCCACATTCTTTGCATCTAATTGTCTAATTTCTTTGAATTGACTGTCTTCGATCAATGCAAAGGTGAACTGTTTCGTTCTCATCAAGTCGTACAGGCGGACTGAGTTCACTGCTCTGGCAGGTCTTGCTTTTGCACTAGGTTGCTCACGATTTAACGCTATTGCTAGCAACTTTGAATACGAGTAACTTTCACCGCCATCTCTCGAGCAAAGAATTAGAAGGTGCTTTTGCCTGTACACTTGAAATTGACCCCATGGCGAATGTGCAAGAGACATCGATGGAACAAGCGCCAAGGCAGCAGTTAAGAATTTTCTTCTATCCATAAGACACAACGGGGTGACCAGTGATTGGCCACCCCTACTCCCTGATTAATAATGACGATACTTATCGAATACATCCAAGTTCATAGTCGCTGTAACAACATAGTTTGGAATATCGACGACCTGACCTATGCGTAGGTCTACAGCGACAGAGCTTAGAACGTAAGCTTGCTCCCGCGTTAAACCATGTTCGTCGACAAGATAATCTATCATTTGCAGAAGCGCATGCCTCGCCGCAAGTGAAAGGTCTTCATTAAGATTTTCTAGATTTTCAATCTTTGTACCAGTCAAGTATTGGTGGGTTGGTGGAAGCTCTCCAGCGCCTTTGATTGGAATACCAACGGTTTGATAATAACGAGTGGGTTCCATGTCGATTATTTGGTCATTGCCCTTCGTTGCAGGCATCGACATTTTTGCACCTTTGCCTGAATGAATTTTTACAACACGCAAAGTAGTCACTGAACCCATTTCAATAGCGGTACCCGAAACTTCACCATCGCCTTGAGCATAATGTACATCCCCTACAAACAAACCACAGCCCTCAATGAAGCACGGAAAGAGCATACGCGTACCTATCTGCTGCTGTTGGACGTCCATATTACCTCCGTTTTCTCTGGGTGGAATGGTACGTAAACAACGATCTGTTTGAGTGCCACCTTCACCGCACAAATCAGCTGGGAGAGCGCCAGGCCCTGAGGGTGTTAATACTGCGCCGCCTGCACCTGCGAGGTTTGCCTCACGCACCAAGATTTTATCTACCTCTGGATTGCCAGGCATCACGCCAATTGAGCCAGGAAATGCTTCAAAGGGAACTGTAACCCCCGGCATTTCATCTGAGACAGCCCCATTACGAGTAAGACGCCAATTAACAATATAGGGTTCTGTGAAGACATCTCGAAGAAAACCGAAACCTGGTGCAATAACAGTGTAACCATATTCGTCTGGAGCAATATCAACAATCTCTACTTCAATTGCATCTCCACGTTTAGCGCCTTCAATCGAAACAGGACCAGTCATAGGGTGAACTAAACCTAAATCGACAGTGGCGAGATCATCGGGAGTGGAATCTAATCGGAACTCAGTATCCAAAGCATCGCGCGTATGAAACAAAATCATGTCACCTACTTTAGCAGTTGCTTTTGATGGAACATCTGGGTGGTAACGATTGAAGCAGTTAGGGTCATCTGAGCAATGCATGCCCTGCTTGCCCAACTCTATTTTGTTCATCCAACGTTGGTCAGTTGTGTCTGCATTAGCAATTGAAGATAGTAAAACTAAGCTTAATGCATAAGTTAATTTGTTAGTCATAGTGATCTCCTTGTTGGCTACCAAGATAGACCTCATGACCCGAACGAATCTGCCTCTTTTAAAGAATAGTCGTGATCGGAAATTTTATGAAATGAAATTTTAACATTTGGTAAAATTTATAAAAGTCTACAATTAAACCTTTTTCAGAAAAAATGTGAGAGCAGGATACGTGGCGAGAGAAAAACCACGCTATATGTTCTACGATTACCCAAGCACTCCGCCGTTTCTGAGACGCAACGAAGTAATGTTAGCTGTCCAATAATCTCCAAACAATTTACTGTTTGTTTAAGAGCGCGTGAACAAGTACCTCCCAATCCT
>JAPOHK010000023.1 GCA_029979485.1 Candidatus Planktophila limnetica | reverse complement strand
TCTTTTGCAAAACCCAAACCCGGATCAATGATGATCTGTGATTTTTTTATACCAGAATCAAGGGCTGCATCTACCTGTGAATTAATCTCTGAAATCACATCAGTGACAACATCTTTATAAATGGCGCGTGAATTCATATCTTTTGACTCTCCGCGCCAGTGCATGAGAATGTAGGGAACACCTAGTCTTTTAACAGTTGAAAACATCGCAGGATCTGATAGTCCACCGCTGACATCGTTGATAATTGCAGCGCCTGCCTTCACTGCTTTTTCAGCAGTATCTGCACGCATTGTGTCGATGCTGATTTTCACTCCGTGTTTGGCAAGCTCTTCAATCACAGGCAATACACGCGCTTGCTCTTCTTCTGCGCTGACGCGATCGGCGCCAGGTCTAGTTGATTCGCCACCAATATCGATGATGTCTACGCCTTCGGCAATCATTTCAAGCCAACGTGCAACACCAGCATCAAATGAGTTATGGCGTCCGCCATCGGCAAATGAATCAGGTGTGAGATTTAAAATCCCCATGACCAACATGGGATTTACCGATTTGTAATTAAGCTAATTGCTTCGGCGCGAGTTGCTGCATCACGCAAGATTCCACGCACAGCGCTTGTAACTGTACGTGCTTCTGATTTTCTGACACCGCGCATTGACATGCACAAGTGTTCGCAATCAATAATCACAATAACGCCAGCTGCATCCAAGATTTCAACCATCGCATCTGCAATTTGGGATGTGAGGCGCTCTTGTACTTGTGGGCGACGTGCGAATAAATCA
The DNA here is from genome assembly GCA_029979485.1 of Candidatus Planktophila limnetica. Lineage (GTDB taxonomy): Bacteria > Actinomycetota > Actinomycetes > Nanopelagicales > Nanopelagicaceae > Planktophila > Planktophila limnetica_A. The sequence continues at coordinate 8,555 of JAPOHK010000023.1, read as the reverse complement.
ACGAGGCGAGCAACTTTAGAAAGACCTGTAATTTTTCCACTTGGAATATATCCAACGTGTGCAACACCATGAAACGGAGTTAGGTGATGCTCGCAATGTGAAAACACTTCGATGTCGCGAATGATTACAAGCTCTTCGTGACCAATATCAAATGTAGTAGTAAGTACATCCTCAGGTGATTGCCACAAACCAGCAAAATTTTCCTTAAAGGCACGTGCAACGCGAGCAGGCGTATCTTTTAAACCTTCTCGTTCTGGATCTTCACCGATTGCAATTAATAACTCTTTTACTGCACGCTCTGCGCGTTCGTGATCGTATTCATGAATTGCGCGACCATCGTGTGGGCCCATTGATGCAGGGCTTATGTCACTCATTCTTCGCTTTTCTTCGAACGAGTGGTGCGCTTCTTAACTTCTTCAGGTGTACTTTCGATTCGTGCAGGTACATCTACAGGTGGAACGCGAGAAGGAATACGCAGCGCTGAACCAGTCCATGCTGGACGGTTCTCGCGCTTCTTAATCTTCTTAAATATCTTTGTAATCTCTTCTTTGTTGAGTGTTTCTTTTTCAAGAAGTGCCAAGACCATTGCATCAAGAGTTGCACGGTTTTCAACCAGTAATTCATAGGCTTCTAGGTGTGCGTTCTCAATGAGTTTGCGGATTTCGGCATCAACAACTGCAGCAACGCTTTCTGAGTAATCGCGTTGATGTCCAAAATCGCGACCCATAAATGGTTGTGATGAATCCACGCCTAACTTGATTGCCCCGATAGCTTCAGTCATTCCGTATTGAGTAACCATTGCGCGAGCAAGTGCTGTCGCTTTTTCAATGTCATTAGACGCACCAGTTGATGGATCGTGGAAAATTAACTCTTCAGCCGCGCTACCACCAAGTGAGTACGCCAATTGATCGAGTAATTGATTACGAGTTGTTGAGTACTTGTCATCATCTGGCAAGACCATTGTGTAACCAAGGGCTCGACCACGAGGCATAATCGTAATCTTGTGAACAGGATCTGTATGTGGCAACGCGTATGCAACAAGTGCGTGACCAGCTTCATGATAGGCAGTAACACGACGTTCATCATCAGACATGATGCGAGATTTGCGTTGTGGACCAGCCATAACGCGATCAATAGCTTCATCTAGTTCTGTGTGCGAAATTACTTTCTTCTCTTCGCGCGCGGTTAAAAGTGCTGCTTCATTAAGAACATTTGCAAGATCTGCGCCAGTAAATCCTGGAGTACGACGTGCATATGAAACAAGTTCTACATCTTTACCAAGTGGCTTGCCCTTTGCATGCACCTTAAGAATTTCTTCGCGACCCTTTAAGTCGGGACGATCAACTGCAATCTGGCGATCAAAACGTCCTGGACGCAATAACGCTGGATCTAAAACATCTGGGCGGTTTGTTGCAGCAATTAGAATGACTGAACCATTTGCTTCAAAGCCATCCATTTCAACTAGTAATTGGTTAAGAGTTTGTTCGCGCTCATCATGTCCGCCACCCATACCGGCACCACGTTGGCGACCGACGGCGTCAATTTCATCTACGAAAACAATTGCTGGTGCATGAAGTTTTGCTTGAGCAAATAGGTCGCGAACACGAGCAGCACCCACACCAACAAACATTTCAACAAAGTCAGAACCGGAAATTGAGTAAAAAGGAACGCCTGCTTCTCCCGCAACAGCGCGAGCAAGAAGTGTCTTTCCTGTTCCTGGAGGGCCGTACAACAAAACGCCCTTTGGAATCTTTGCGCCAATGGCTGCGTACTTTGGTGGATTAGCTAAGAAATCTTTAATCTCTCGAAGCTCTGCAATTGCTTCATCCGCACCTGCAACATCGGCAAAGGTAGTTTGTGGAACATCAGGATTTTGTAACTTCGCACGAGAGCGACCAAATGAAAATACTTTGCCGCCACCTTGTGCCTGGCTCATCATGAAGAAGAAGAGCAGACCGATTAATAAAATTGGAGCGAAGGAAAATAAGAATGTTACGAATAGTGATTGCTTCGGAACCTCAACTGTCCAACCTTTTGCAGGAGGATTGCCAGTTAGCGCATCAATAACAGTTGGTTCTTGACGAACAACGTAAGAGGCAACAACTTTGCTCGAGCCATTGATTGTTTTGCCTGATTTTAATTCGAGGCGAATCTTCTGTTCTTTATCAATTAAAACTGCTGATTCAACATCTGATTTAGAGATCGCATCAAGTGCCTGCGAAGTTTTAATCTGCGTGTATTGATTTCCGGCATTTGTTATTTGACCAAAAATAGTAACGGCAACAATTGCAGCAATAATCCAAAAGAGTGGCCCACGAAGAATTCGTTGCGAACGAGTCAACTGTTTCTTTGGTCCAGGTTTAGATTGCTTTTTAGGCAATTTGATTGGATTTGGTTTCTTTGCTTGCGCCATTGTGTGCTCTCCTAGGAGTACATGTGCTTAGCAAGCACACCAATGAAGGGAAGGTTGCGATATTTTTCGTCAAAATCTAATCCATATCCAATTACGAAATCAGATGGGATATCAAAGCCGACGTACTTAACTTTTACTTCAACTTTTGCAGCCTCTGGCTTGCGAAGGACTGTAAGAATCTCAACATTTGCAGCGCCACGTGATTCGAGGTTTGCCTTGAGCCATGACAACGTCAAACCTGTATCGACAATGTCTTCGATGATTAAAACATTGCGACCAGTAATGTCGCGATCTAAATCTTTAAGGATACGAACAACACCGCTTGATTTTGTTCCGGAACCATATGAAGAAACAGCCATCCAATCCATTTCCACATGGCGTTGCATTGAACGTGAAAGATCAGCAACAGCCATTACTGCACCCTTTAAAACACCGAGCAACAAAAGATCTTTGCCTTCATAATCTTTATCAACTTCGGCAGCTAACTCTTTAATTCTTTTTTGCAGATCTTCTTCGCTCACAATGACGCGTTCAATATCTTTTGAAACTGCGCTGAGGTCCAAGAGGTGCTCCTTCTAATTAGCCGGCGTCGGTGGTTGGGCTACCGCGAGAGCGAAAGTCTGCCCGAAATTCGGCTAACTCTCACACCGCCTGGTAGATCAGAGGGGCCCTGCCCGCTCCACTCGGTGATTAACGCCTCAATTGGGGCGATGTGATCGGCGCTGAGGGACCCGGCAGGTGCGCCCGCGGCATAAATCGCCAACCGTAGAACTCGAGTACGAATCGCCTTAGGTAATTTTTCCAGACGAGAAATATCGAGTGAGAGTGAATCGTGAGAAGCAAATTCTTCTTCTGCTAATTGATCAAGTGCATCCGCATCATCTCTTAACAAAGATGCGGTGCGTGCAAGAGCTGCAGAAATTCCCGGTCCTAAGTTTTCTTCTAAATTTGGAATTACGTTTCGGCGAACTCGAACACGTGTAAATGTTTGATCCGCGTTATGTGGATCATCCCAAGGGTCTAGTTGTGCTTCGGCGCACGCACCTAAAGTTTGTTCACGAGTGATTGCAAGAAGTGGCCGTACATATTTTCCGTTGTGCAATGCCATTGCTGATAATGAACGTGCACCAGAACCACGAGCAAGGCCGAGTAAGACACTCTCTGATTGATCATCGCGGGTATGACCGAGAAAGACTAATGCTGCATCCGTCTGCGATGCGAATGCATCGAGCGCTGCATAACGTGCACGACGAGCAGATGCTTCAAGACCATCAGTAATTTCAACATCAACTTTGATTACATGGGTTTTTTCAATTCCCATTTTTGTTAATGCAGCAACTACTCTTTCTGCTTGTACAGAGGATTGTGATTGCAGTTGATGATCAACAGTGACGCCCTCAACGCGCAGAGCAAGTTTCGGTGCTTCTAAACTGAGTGCGTATGCAAGGGCTAATGAATCTGCGCCACCTGATACAGCCGCCAAAATTAAATCACCAGCTGCGCAATCCTTTAGCGCGGCGCGAACAGCAGAGCGAATCGCAACGATGTTGGCGGTCATGTCCTAAGACTAGACCCGACCACCAAATGGCATAAGTCCCTTTACGCTGTAGATACTGGAGTAGAGCAATCCTTTATCTTTTGAGTTTGCTTCCCACATCATGCCGCCACCTGCATAAATAGTGATGTGGTGAATAGTTGAAATAGTTCCTTTATATGAATAGAAAAGTAAATCTCCTGGGACTAGTTCATCTAAACCAACGTGCTTTGTATAACCTGCGTACAGCGCTGAGTTAAGACGATCCCAGTTTGGCCAACTTAATCCTGCAGATCGATAAGCAGCGTAGACCAAACCAGAACAATCAAATGAGTTTGGTCCTTCTGAACCCCAAATGTATGGCTTACGGGCCTGCACTTGTCTCTTTGCAAACTCAACAGCAGTTGCACGTTGTGCCTCAGTTGTTCGACTAGTAGAGCGTCCTTTAAATCCTATATTTGGCCAAATTTTAGCTTGGTTCGGTGTGAACGTTGCAGTATTTGCTTGACTCTCTTCGAGTAATGCAAGTGCGCGCTGTTGTTCGAGAGTTGTACGCACTTTTCGCGCACTCATTAACTCACGCATTAAGTCATCTTGAATCTTTTGCAGACGTGCAACTTCTTTTTGTTGTTCATTCTGTGCATCATCTGCACTCTTCTTTGCAGCAGCAACTTTTTCAGTAGCTTTTTGTTGAACTAACTTTGCATTATCTGCTTGAATCTTTGCGGCTTTTGCAATTACTTCTGCAGCTTTATAGCGATTAAGAGCAGTTGTGTTCTGCGCACCAAGTGAGTCAAGCGTTGTTAATTGATCGACTAAATCTTGTGGGCCATTTGCACTGAGCAAAGGTTCGATATCAGTAAGGCTTCCGCCCATGACATATGCATCGACTGCAAGTTTTCCAATTGTGCGATGTGCCGCACTTACTTGAGCAGCTGTTTCTTGTGCGTGCGCCGCGGCAGCATTTGCAGCAGCAGTTGCAACTGCTAACTCTTTCTGTGCTTTGACATACAAGGCGCGCGCAGCATTTGCTTTAGCAGTTAATCCTCGAAGAGTCTGTGTTGCGGAAGCTAATTTCTTTGCTGCAGCATCAGCAGCTTTTTTCTTTGCGGCTTCAGCTTTTTTCGCAGCTTCAATCTGAGCAAGGGTTGGCTTTGGCGTTGCTGCAAATGCTGGGGCAGTGGTGATTGTTAGCCCAAGAACCACAGCAAGAACTAATGCGCGGTTACGGCTCACTAAGTACAACCTCCATGGGGGAAGAGATGTACTAAGGATAAAGAAGGTTCCCGCGCAAAGCGGTTATTTAACTCTGTGAGTTTTCTGTGTCTAGTTTGCAACATCGCGGCGAGAAAAAAGCACCGCTGCAATTATTGAAATACCAATTACATACGCCCCACCAACCTGCATTGCGTGGGTGTAAGAAATAGTTTCAGATCCGCCTTCTGCAATCGTATTTAACTGTGACCCAGGCAACCATCGCAGTGCGCTCTCTTTAACAGCGCCTAATAGGTTTTCAATAATGAGTATCCAGAGAACACCAACAGATATTGAGCTAATTGGAGAGCGCAACAAGATTCCAAGAGCCATACCAATTACTCCAAAGCCAACAACTGCAATAAAGACATTGATAACTGTATGAATAATTGATGACCAGCCATCACTTGTAAACCATAAGTCTGTTGGAACTTTCGCCCCTGGTGCCAAAGCAACCGATAGTCCAATACTGATGATTGCGCTAAACAAAACCATAAAGATTGCAAAAATTGTATTTGCAATTAATTTGCCACCAAGAATTCGCAAGCGACCAGATTGGCGCACCAATAAATTGCGCAGAGTTCCGTACGTGTATTCCTGCGCAGTTTGCGCGGCAAAGACGCAGAGTGCAATCAAACCGAGCAATCCTCCAACGGAGGCAAAACCAGTCACAGAACCTGATGCCAAAGTAAGTACTTCGCGACCAATTCGGCGGCCGCGATCTCCATTGCCACCTGGATCATCAATTAATAAGAATAGGAATGAAGTAATTAGCGCAGAGAAAAATAGTGCGGCGCCCAATGTGCCAAGTACAAGAGTTGGGCGGCGAAGTTTTCTTAACTCTGCAAATACGACGCGGAACATTATTTATCCCCCGTCATTTCAAAGAATGTCTCTTCTAGGTTTGGAACCTGCGGTGAGAGTTGAGCCAGAGTAATTCCTGCATCAAATGCTGCGCGATTAAGTGTTGCCGCAAAATCCGCACTTGCTTGAACATGAACTTCATTATTTCTAATAGTTGCGGTGTGACCTAAACCAGTTGCTATAGAAACTAACTTCTCTAGATCCGCTTGATTTTGACCTTTAGTAATAATCACATGTTGTTGAGCGAGCAATAGCTCTTCGATTTTTCCTGCAAAGACAACTTCACCTTTGCGAAGCATTACTAGGTAATCGCTAATAATTTCTAACTCAGATAATAAGTGAGATGAAACAAAGACAGTTGTTCCGTTATCGGCTAGCTGGCGCAACAGAGCACGCACCTCTTGAATACCTTCTGGATCAAGACCATTTGTTGGTTCATCCAGCATCAACAACTTTGGATTAGGCAATAACGCCGCAGCAATTCCTAAACGCTGCTTCATGCCAAGTGAATAAGTCTTGTATTTAGATTTTGCGCGATCTCCGAGTCCGACTTGATTGAGCAACGTTTGCACACGCTCTTGCGGAAATCCACCGAGAGTTGCAAGTACACGTAAGTTTTCAGCGCCAGTAAGTGCTGGATAAAAGGCTGGTCCTTCAATCATCGCGCCAACTCGTGAAAGATATTTCTCTGGTTCATCAATGGATGCATCCAGTACTTCTCCATTGCCACCTGTATGTGAAATCAATCCGAGCAACATTCGCATCGTTGTTGTTTTACCCGAACCATTTGGCCCCACAAATCCGCAGACAGTGCCGAGTGGAACATCGAAATTGATATGCGATACAGCCATACGTTCGCCGTATTTCTTGCTCAAATCGCGTACTGATATCGCCAAGTTGGACATAACCCCACTATCTCACAGGCGATTACACTTCTTCCATGTCAAAGCGCCCATGGGGTTATCAACCTCGATCCGAGCGTCCAGATCCAAATTGGACTCTTGATCCACAAACACAAGCAGTACGTGCAGGTCTTGCGCGTTCTGGTTTTGGTGAAACATCAGAAGCGCTCTACCTCACAAGTGGTTTTACTTATTCAAATGCCGAAGAAGCAGAAGAAGCTTTCATCGATGAAACAGATCACTTTGTTTATGGTCGCTTTTCAAACCCAACTGTTTCAATGTTTGAACAAAGACTTGCTGCCCTTGAAGGTGCGGAGTTCTGTGTAGCAACTGGATCTGGAATGTCAGCAATGTTTGCATCCGTTGCTTGCTTAGTTAAAGCCGGAGATCGCGTTGTTGCATCGGCTTCAATGTTTAGCTCGTGCCACGTTGTACTTACAGAAATTTTGCCTAAGTGGGGCGTAACTATCGAACTAGTCAAAGGCAATGACCATGCCGCGTGGGCAAAGGCTTTAAGCACTCCAACTAAAGCAGTCTTTATTGAAACACCAAGTAACCCAATGCTGGACATAGTTGATATCAAAATGGTCAGCGATCTTGCACACAAAGTCGGTGCCACCGTAATCGTCGATAACGTTATGGCCTCCCCTGTTTATCAAAAGCCACTACAACTCGGCGCAGATGTTGTTATGTACTCAGCAACAAAACATATTGATGGACAAGGTCGCGTACTAGCGGGCGCCGTCCTTGGATCATTTGCATACATGCAAGAACACTTCTTGCCATTTTTCCGCCACACAGGACCAACAATTAGTGCATTTAATGCGTGGGTGCTTGTTAAGTCACTAGAGACAATGCAGATGCGCGTTGAAAAGATGAATGCAAGTGCGCAAGCGATTGCTGAATTTCTGGAAACACGTAAAGAAATTAAATCGGTTCGCTATCCGGGACTGAAGTCCCACGTGGATTACGCCCTTGTCCAAAAGCAGATGAGCGGTGCTGGTGGTACAAATATTTGCATCGAATTAAATGGTTCCAAAAAAGATGCATTTGCATTCGTTAATCGCCTAGTTCTGATCGATATCTCAAATAATCACGGCGACAGCAAGACACTTATTACTCACCCAGGATCCACTACGCACAAACGCTTAAGTCCTGAGGTTCAAGCAGAGATGGGTATTACTCCATCAGTATTGCGTTTATCTATCGGCCTAGAAGCAAGCACAGATTTGATTAAAGATTTAACTCAAGCTTTTAACAGCTGAGCCACAACTAGCAATACAGATAGCAAACTCAAATACGTAATTGACCATTGAAAAATCTTGCCTGCGACTTTTGTGTAATCCGGAGTCTTCTCACGCAGTTGAATTAACTGCCCAGCAAATACAAGCCCCAAACCAATAGTCAGAATCAATGCCCACAACTGCAGATCAGCAAAGCGAATCAGAGCAATGGAAGAAACAATCATTGCAACTGTATGTAGCCACATCTCTTGGTGCACACGACCACGTGTTGCAACCACAGGCAACATCGGAACATTTGCTGCCGCGTAATCATCTTTGTATTTAATTGCTAGCGACCAAAAGTG
>JAPOHK010000009.1 GCA_029979485.1 Candidatus Planktophila limnetica | reverse complement strand
GACGAACCTTCGCTGCAGCCGTTATGTACGTTCCCGATTCGATTACACAGTTATTTACTAGTGAAATTCCAAGACCAGAGTTTGCACCCAGAAGACATTTTTCCCCGATTGAGATTATCTCTTTTCCGCCCCCGCTAAGAGTTCCCATGATTGAAGCGCCGCCACCAATGTCGCTTCCATCACCAACTACTACGCCCGCAGAAATTCGTCCTTCAACCATGGAAGTTCCAAGTGTTCCAGCATTAAAGTTAACGAATCCTTCGTGCATCACAGTTGTCCCAGAAGCTAAATGTGCACCTAGTCGAACACGATCTGCATCAGCGATACGGACGCCAGAAGGAATAACGTAATCAACCATCCGTGGAAATTTATCAACTGCCAAAACAGTAATCGCACCGTATTTTTGTTTGAGATTTGCTCTTGTAATTTCAAAGTTTTCAACTGGGCATGGGCCAACTGATGTCCAGACAACATTGTTTAAAACGCCGAATATTCCATCAACATTTGCTTCGTGAGGTTTTATAACTCGATGAGATAGTAAATGAAGTCGAAGATATGCATCGCTTACGGATTCTGGGGCTTTATCTAAATCAATTTCGAGCGAAACAACTTCACGTTTAACTCCGCGAATCTCATCTACACCGGCCAGTGCGGAGAGAAATGGCAGGACAGGCGTCGAAAGATTGCCTAAGACAGGTTCTGGAAACCACGTATCTAAAACGGCTCCACTGAGTGAAACCGTCGCCAGTCCATGACCTGATGCAATGCGTTGTGACATGGGCTAAGCGTAACGCCTATTGTTACGCCCATGTCGTTACGTATATCTGTGTATTGCTCATCTTCTCCAACTATTGATAAGAAATATCAAGATTTAGCATTTGAACTTGGAGAAGCAATCGGTGCGCGTTCCTGGAATCTTGTTTCAGGTGGAGGCCATATTTCCATGATGGGCGCCGTTGCACGTGGCGTAAGAAATTCTGGCGGTCACACAATCGGTGTAATTCCACAGCTGCTCGTAGACATCGAGTTCGCAGATAAAGATAGCCATGAGTTACAGATAGTCAGTTCAATGCGAGAACGTAAAGGGAGAATCGAAGAGTTGGCAGATGCATTTATTGCACTACCTGGTGGTCTTGGGACCCTCGAAGAGTTATTTGAAATATGGGTTGGTCGTTTCTTGAATTTTCATCAAAAACCTGTCGTCGTACTCGATCCATTTGGTTTATATGATCCACTAAAAACTTTAATTGATCATCTAGAAGTAGAAGGTTTTGTAAAACCTGGTCAACGTGAATTACTGCACTGGTGCACAACTATTGATCATGCATTGGATATTTGCAGTGGCCGATAATCATATTGCCTTAACACTTACACTTCCATGTGGTGTGCAACGCGCGTGGAGTGAAATAACAAATTGGGAAAAACAAGGTTCATGGATGTTACAGACATCAGTGTGGCTAACATCTGAAATAGAAAGTGGCCCAGGAACAGAAATTGCTGCTTTTACTGGTCCGTTACATAAATTTTTCCCACGTTTTAAGTTTCTCGGAGTTTTGGACACAATGGTTGTTACTCAGTGGCAACCACCTCATGTGTGCGATGTGTTGCATACAGGAAAAATTATTAAAGGTACCGGACGTTTTGAAGTAGTTGAGATTGATTCTCAGAGTTCGCAATTCAATTGGTCGGAAATCATTTGGGCACCACGCATAGTTTTTTTGATACTAAAGCCAGCTTTATATGTAGGAGTATGGATTTCTCTGCGTAGGTTCGCTCGAACTCTAAGATAACTCTCACTATAAGTCGGCTCTTTGCGGGCAAAGGTTGCCCTATCTCACAGTAAACTTAGAGATATGAGCGAGCCTAAAACTTTGGCAGAAGTTCTGGCTGCGCTCCCAGACGAAGAAAGAATTATTTTGGTTATGCATTATTTGCGATCCATGTCACCGAGTGAGATTGCTCAAAAATTAGGCGTTCCAGAGCGTTCGGTTATAGCCGTAATCGCCATCGGCAAGGCTCGTCTGAGCAAAACGCTGGGTCTATAAGCCCCTTTTTTCGATTTCATATATTCGCTCCAGATGCGAGATACTTATCCCTTACAGAACGCTCTTCGATTTTCTTCCCTAAGGAGTCCCCAGATGGCAGCTATGAAACCCCGCACTGGTGATGGTCCTATGGAGGTCACAAAAGAGGCTCGATCACTCGTGATGCGTATTCCTCTTGAAGGCGGCGGTCGACTCGTAGTTGAAATGAATGCAGAGGAAGCAAACAATCTCAGCGCTGCATTACATGCCGCAGTTTCACTCGTTAAGAAATAGAGCGCATTTCTTCTTTTTTTAGTTAGCCTGTGCGTATGTCTTATGCCCAACTCTCAAGAATCTCTTCACACGTTGAGGATATTGTCAGCGCAGATGCAATTGCAGTTGGGTTTGTTAAGTCAGAATCCGATGGATATGAATTAGTTGGCGCAATTGATGCCATCACTGCAATAGAAAATTTCTTTGATGTTGACCTCATAGATGAAATCACTTTTTTTCAACCTGCAGGAAAAGCAGGTGAAATTCTTGAAATTCCAGTGAGCCAAAAAGCGACCAAAGCCGATCGCGTATTTGTGATTGGTCTTGGAGACCAAAGTACGCAATCTCACCGCCTGGCTGCCGCTAGTTTGGGTAGAAAACTACGTGGTAAAAAAGTTAACGTTTCTAATTTATTGGCAACTGACGTACAAGATATTCGCGCTCATGCAATTGCGGCGGTTTTGGGTTCGTATACATGGACACTTAAGAGTGATGCCAAGACTGATCAGCCAACATTTAATGTTGTGTCTAAGAGTGAAAAAATTATTTATGAAGCATCAATTATTGCTAGTGCAGTCTGTAGCGCTCGCGACTTAGTTCACACCCCATCAAATATTAAGAACCCGCTCTGGATGGCTCAGCAAGCACAGAAAATTGCCAAGGATGGCAAGCTCACAATTAAGGTTTTGGCGGGCAAAGAACTCGCACAATTTGGTGGATTACGAGCTGTTGGAAATTCATCACCGAAACCAGGTCCTAGGTTCATACAGATTACCTATTCACCTAAATCCACTGGCAAGAAAATTCCACACGTAGTGCTGGTTGGCAAAGGAATTACCTTTGATACCGGCGGAGTCTCTCTCAAACGTCCTTACGATCTGATGATGGCCATGAAAAGCGACATGGCTGGTGCTGCTGCTGTTCTAAACGTTGTTGGAGCACTTCCAGAATTGAAACCGCGTGTAAAAGTTACGGCGCTATTGATGTGCGCAGAAAATGCCCTATCTGGAACATCTCAAAGACCCAGTGACGTTATAACTCATTACGGTGGTACAACAGTGGAAGTTCTAGATACCGATGCAGAGGGCCGTTTAGTTTTAGCCGATGGTTTGGCATACGCCGACGCAAAGCTCAATCCAGATTACTTATTAGATATTGCAACCCTGACTGGTTCAGCAACACTAGGACTTGGACGTCAATACGGAGCCATGTATACCCGTGATTCAAAATTAGCTTCTCAACTAATTGCGGCCGGTGAATCTTCCGGTGATCGACTCTGGCACATGCCACTCGTAGATGATTATCAAGATTCACTCGAAAGTGACATCGCAGACTTCAATCACACAGCAGATAAAGGTGATTACTCTGCTGGCTCTGTGACAGCTGCTTTATTTTTAGAGAAATTCACAGGCAAAAGAAAGTGGGTTCACCTAGATGTTGCAGGGACAGCACGAAGTGAAAGTGATGCTGGAGAATCTCCAAAAGGTGGAACTGGATTTGGTGTACGACTGCTCATTGATTGGATTATGAGTTTATGATGAAGATTGATCCGCATACATATGCAGAAAGTTTCATTCATGAAGATGAATTTCAAATACGTGCACGTGCGCGTGGAGCAGAAGTCGGTGCTAATGATGCAACAACAGGTGTTGGGGCTTACCTTCGGGCCTTAGCACATCAACTCTCTGCGCAATCAGTTGTTGAGGTTGGCACAGGTTCTGGAGTTGGAAGTCTTTGGATTCTCAGTGGAATGATTACAAGTGGCACCCTAACTTCCATCGATGATGAAACAGAACACTCACGCATAGCAAGAATTGCAATGCAAGATGCGGGCATAGCTCCATCTCGTTATCGATTGATTACAAATTCGATAATGGATGTCATGACTAAGTTAACTGACCGTGCATACGACTTAGTTGTTCTACGCCACAATCCAGAGGATCTGACATACACAATTGAAGAAGCACATCGCATCTTGCGAAGTGGTGGCGTCATGGTCATTGATGGATTTTTTGGTGGCGGCAAAGTAAGCGATCCGTCACAACGAGATCCACGAACAATTGCTCTGCGCGAAGCCGGTAAGTCCGTAAAGAGTGCTACAGATCTTTGGGTCAGCACACTCATCACCGTTGGCGATGGTTTGTTAATCGCAACTAAGTTGTAGCAAGATAGGCACCATGAAGTTTCGTTCACGCAAATCAAGAGTGCATGCAGATGCGCCTTGGTGGAACTCTCAAGATTTTCCTCGCTCTAACAGAGGTGTGACACCCGGTGCAGTTGTTGTGCTGGCAGTTATTGCCGGAATTGTTGGGGGAATACTTGGTGTAAATGCTTCAGGTGGATTTTTTGGAGGCAAAGCAAATTTAGTTTCAGCCTCCAATTCAATTGAACGCAAACCGGATTCCGTTGCGGGATTAGCAAATCGAGTTCTACCATCGGTTGTTTCAATTACAACCGAAGCAGGAAGTTCCGGTTCAGGTTTCATAATTGATAGTTCTGGTTTTATTCTGACTAACAATCACGTTGTCGAAGATGCTGCTCTAGCTAAAGCTAAGATTGTCGTCACTCTCAATAACGGTGAAGAGTTTCAAAGCAGGATTGTTGGTCGCGATGCTTCCTATGATTTAGCGGTATTGAAAATTGTCGCAAATGGTTTGCCTGCACTGCAATTTGGCGATAGCGACAAAGTAGCAGTTGGAGATTCTGTAATCGCAATAGGTTCTCCGCTTGGATTATCAGGGACAGTTACTCTGGGAATTATTAGCGCTAAAGATCGAGCAGTAACTGCAGGCGGATCTGCAGGAGAAAGTTCATTTATTAATGCGCTACAGACTGACGCGGCGATTAATCCTGGAAATTCTGGTGGCCCCCTAATAGATACAACCGGAGCTGTGATTGGAGTTAATTCTGCTATTGCGACATTGAGTAGTGCATCGAATTCTCAAGCTGGTTCGATTGGTTTGGGTTTCGCGATTCCTATTAATCAAGCAAGAAAAACTGCAAATCAATTGATAACAACTGGCAAAGCGTCATACCCAGTTATGGGAGTATCAATTGATATGAATTTCGCTGGGCCTGGTGCAAAAGTAACAACAGCAGATGGAGCAATTCTTCCTGGAGGGCCAGCACAAAAAGCGGGAATCAAACCGGGAGATTTGATCATTGAATTTGGTGGAAAAGCTATCAATAATCCTGATGAATTAATTGTTGCAATTCGAGCCAAGAATATTGGTGACCGCGTTGAAGTGAAATTCAAACGTGGAAGTAGTACGCGGACAACAACTGTGACGCTGGCTGCTGGCAAGAACTAACGCACGGCACGCACTAGGCTTACAACATGATTTTCGGTATCGGACCAGGTGAGTTCATTGGCTTGGCAGTGCTCGCAATATTTTTTGTCGGACCAGAACGATTGCCAAAATTTTCATCGGATGCCGCAAAGTTTTTAAAGAAAGTTAAGAATGTGGCAAATAGTGCAACGGCAGAACTTCGCGAAAATCTCGGGCCTGGCTTTGAAGATCTACAACCTTCGGATTTAAATCCAAAAACTTTTATCAAAAAACAACTTGCGGGTGCACTTGATGAAGAAAAGCCACGCAATACCGCTCAACCTAAGATCGATCCGGATTTACTATGACAGTTATTGAATCAATTCATGCCGCCCTTGCAACGGTAGAAGATCCCGAAATTCACCGCCCTTTACCTGAATTGGGAATGGTTGAATCCGTACAGGCCGATGGTGGAATTGCTCGCTTAAAGATTTTACTAACAATTTCTGGATGTCCCATGCAAGATCGATTGCGTACTGACATCACAAAGGCTGTTATGGCAGTTGACACCATTTCATCGGTTGAAATTTCCTTCGGTGTAATGAGCGAAGAACAACGCGGAAATTTGAAATCTTTATTGCGAAACGGAAAAGAAAAAATTATTCCCTTTGCTCAACCGGAATCACTCACTCGCGTAATTGGAATTGCATCTGGTAAAGGCGGCGTTGGAAAATCTTCCTTGACCGTTAATTTAGCGGTCGCTGCTGCACAAAAAGGTTTGCGCGTAGGAATTCTAGATGCAGATGTGTACGGACACTCTGTACCAAGATTGATGGGTTTAATTGGTCAGCGCCCAACTGCCATCGATCAAATGTTTATCCCACTTGAGTCATACGGGGTGAAAGTTGTTTCAATGGAGATGTTTAAGCCTGAGCGATCAGATGCAGTTGCTTACCGTGGCCCACTTCTACATAAGGTTTTAGAGCAGTTACTCTCAGATGCATACTGGGGAGATTTAGATTTACTGCTTATTGATTTACCACCCGGAACTGGTGATCTTGCTATTTCATTAGGTCAACTCATTCCAGCTTCAGAAATTCTTGTTGTAACAACTCCGCAAGTTGCTGCAGCAGAAGTTGCCGAAAGAGCAGGCCGAATTGCACATCAAATCAAACAACACCTTGTTGGTGTCATAGAAAACATGTCGGATTTTCCTTGCCCAAAATGCGATGACATGATTTCTTTATTTGGCTCAGGAGGTGGAGAAGAAACAGCAAAGCGTCTTTCTGAGTTAGCAGGAATAGACGTGCCATTGCTTGGAAAAGTTCCGTTTAGCCCAGATTTGAGAACTGGTGGAGACAACGGCGCACCAGTGGTAGTTGCGTTCCCAGAGAGCGCAGCAGCTAAATCAGTAAATGTAATTGTTGAAAAATTAGTTGTTAGAAAGAAGTCACTTCTCGGCGTCAGGCTTGGTCTTTCCACGTAACTCATCTAGGACTTCTTCAAGCATGTCCTTTAATTCGTTACGCAAGAAATCACGTGTTGCAACCTCACCCAATGCATTTCGCAGGCTTGCTAATTCACGAGTCAAGTATTCGGTATCTGCAATTGAGCGCTCGTTGCGTGCACGATCCTCACTAACCTGAATACGGTCACGATCTGCTTGTCGATTTTGTGCAAGCAGAATAAGTGGCGCAGCATAAGATGCTTGTAGAGACAAAATAAGAGTAAGAAAGATGAATGGGTAGTCATCAAAGCGAAGATCTACTGGAGCAAATGCATTCCAGAGAACCCAGCTGAGAACAAATACGGTCATGTAAACCAAAAAGCCTGCAGTGCCCAAGAATCGTGCAAATCTCTCTGATAAACGACCAAATGCCTCTGGATCAAAATTTGGTCGGAACGCACGACCTGTTTCGCGAGGAGTATCCAAACGATTGTTACGTGCCATTTAGTTTTCCTCGCTTTCTTCTGAATTTAACAAACTTTCGTGACGCAAAACATTTGCTGTCTTGGAAATATCTCGGTGATCATGGCGCCAATTCTCTGGCAACAAGTGATCAAGCACGTCATCAACGGTTACGGCTCCAAGTAGTCGCTCATTAACGTCAATTACAGGCACGGATAGCAAGTTATAGCTAGCTAAGTATGACGAAACTTCATTCAATGATGCTTGGGGATTTAATCCTTGAGTATCTGTATCAACCATCGAACCAAGCAGTGTTGAAGGCGCTTCGCGTAGCAAACGTTGGTAGTGAGCAATACCAATGAAACGGCCAGTTGGAGTTTCTAGCGGTGCGCGACAAATAAATACTTGTGATGCAAGGGCTGGAGAAATTTCACTTTGACGTACTGCAGCGAGCGCTTCTGCAACTGTGTTATCGGCTGTCATGACAATTGGTTCAGTCGTCATCATGCCGCCAGCTGTGTAATCTTCATAGTTCATCAAGCGACGAACATCTTCAGCATCCTCAGGCTCCATTAAATCAAGAAGAGCCTGTGCGCGTTCTTGCCCAACTTCACGGAGTAAGTCAGCAGCATCATCTGGATCCATCTCACCCAGAACATCAGCGGCACGTTCGCCTTCTAATTCAGCTAATAATTCAACTCGTTCTGCCTCATCCATTTCTTCGAGCACGTCCGCAAGACGCTCATCGTTTAATGCACGCGCAACTTCAACACGACGCTTTGGTGCAAGGTCGTGCATAACAGATGCAAGGTCAGCTGCACGCAGCGTGCTTAACGTAGAAAGCAAATTTGCGACACCTTGATTATGTTCGGTGATTGCAAAACCAGTAATTTCCTCCCAAAGTACGGTTGAAGTAGCACCTTTGCGACGCAAACCAGTGCCACGACGCATAATATGAACTCGAGTGATGAGCCAATAACCACTTCGGTTTTGTTCCATTCCCATATCTTCGACAACTACTTTTTCACCGCTTTCGACAAGCGAAACAGAACGATCAAGCATGTCGCCAAGTACAAGTACTTCACCAGTCCGAGCTTCAAATCGACGCATGTTGAGCAAACCTGTAATGACAACCGCGCCACTTTCAATGGAGTTAACTCGCGTGATTGGAACAAACACACGACGACGAAGAGGAACTTCAACAATTAATCCCAAGATTCTTGGTGGTTGATTATTTGCGCGAAGGGTCGCGAGAGCATCTCGCACCTTTCCTACTGGATCACCATTTGGGTCAAAGACCGCGGTACCTGCAAGACGGGCGAGAAATACTCGATTAATCAAGTTTCCGCTCATGGGATAAGGGTAACGGCTCTAAGCAACTCGCTGCTTTCACTTAATGCGCACCGAATAGATACATTTGCCTCATGCCAGCGGAAAAATCACTCATTCATAGTCACACAGCTATGCCTGGGCAGAAAGATTTAACCCGTCTCGGTATCGGAATTCTTGGAATTGGTACATCTGGCCCACTCATCGCAATGAGCACGATGCCAATACCTACGCTAATTTTCTGGAGAAATCTTGGTGGTGCAATTGTGACTGCGCCATTTGCATTTCGTCATCGCAATAATCGAAAAGGTATGGGATGGGCTGTATTGGCAGGATTTATCTTGTCTATACATTTCATTGGATTCTTTCTAGCAATGCGATTAACAACAGTTGCCGCAGGAACAGCCCTCGTGGCACTTCAACCAATATTCGCAGCTCTATTTGTAAGAATGACTGGCGGACATATTCCCTCGCGAGCATGGCTTGGAATGGTTGTAAGTTTTTCAGGAGTGGTGCTTATTTCAGGCGTTGATTTAAATATTTCACTCAGATCTTTCATGGGAGATTTAGCAGCAATAGTTTCTGCGGCCTTAGCTGCCATGTACATGATGGCTGGTTCAAAGGCTCAACAAACTTTGGAAACCACTTCCTATACAACGATTTGTTACTTTGTTTGCGCAATCACCGCCCTACCAGTTGTATTCATAGGCGGATTTACTTTCTGGGATTTCACCGCAGAGCAATGGTGGATTGTGTTGGGATTAATCGCAGGTGCTCAAATTCTTGGACACACCATGTTCAACTCAGCACTTAAGAGAGTTTCTCCAGCAGTTGTTTCGCTAATTATTTTCTTTGAAGTTCCAGTGAGCTCATTACTTGCTATTTGGTGGCTTGATCAGCGTCCTCCAATTGGAATTCTTCCAGGAATTGTTTTGATCCTCACTGGGTGTGCTCTTGTAGTTCTAAGGACCAGAACCCCGCAGATTGAACTAGCGCCATGATTGATTTACATACACATACAAACTGCAGCGATGGAACGGATACACCTGCGCAATTAGTGAACAAAGCACTCGCAGAAGGATTATCTGTCTTAGCTATTACAGATCACGACACCACCTCGGGATGGCAAGCAGCACAGCTTGCTCTCCGAGCCGAACTATCACTTGTCCTTGGTGCAGAAATATCTTGCCTAACTACTAATGGAGTTAGCGTTCATATGTTGGGTCTGCTCTTTGATGGCGAAAATTTACAGATGCAGAACATGCTAGAAAACACGCGAGATGGACGTATTCCACGTGCTCACAAAATGATTGAACTACTCAATGCTGGTGGAATAGACATCACAATGGAAGATGTGGAATCCGTAAAGCCTGCAGGAGCAACGCTAGGTAGACCCCATATTGCTGATGCGCTTGTTAAAAATGGAGTTGTGTCTTCTCGCGATGAAGCGTTCACGGATTTGTTACACAACAACTCTCCATTTTACGTCGCTCACATGGCGCCAACACCGGAAGATGCAGTTTCAACAATTCGAAACGCAGGTGGAGTTGCAGTTATCGCACATCCATTTGCGTCTCACCGTGGTGAAGTTCTTTCTGCACATGATTTTTTACCACTAAAAAATGCCGGTTTAAATGGAATTGAAGTTAATCATCGTGATCACAGCAACGAAGAAAGAAACGCACTGGCTGATATTGCTCGTGAATTAGATCTCGTAATTACTGGCGCTAGTGATTATCACGGAACGGGCAAACTTAATTCATTAGGCGAAAACCATACGCATCAGGCAGAATGGGAACGTCTTGAATCAGAAGCGGATCAACGAAGGGTCATCAGAGCATGAATCTAGGTGAAGTCACCGCCATAACTTTTGCGCTGCAAGCTTTCGTAACGCTATTTGTCATTATGGATCCACCTGGCGCAACTCCAATTTTTCTCGGACTTGTTTCAGATAAATCGCCTGCCACAAGACGAAGACTTGCTTGGCAAGCAGCCGCAGTTTCTTTAATTGTTATCACTTCTTTTGCACTCTTCGGTCGTCTTGTACTTTCGTATTTAAATATTTCACTTGAATCCTTACAAGCAGCGGGTGGACTCTTGCTTCTTATAGTCTCACTTGAACTGCTAATGGGTGGACGCCCAGGTTCTGAAAACAAGAAATCGAATAACATCGCGCTCGTACCTCTTGGAACGCCTTTACTTGCAGGACCGGGTGCGATTGTTGCAACCATGATTTATGTTCAAAAGATCGAAAATATTGGACAAGGTGTCGGGCTAGCAGTTGCAGTAATCGCTGTCCACCTCGCGATTGCCTTGACTTTGATGGCATCAACAACAATTCTCAAAGTAATCAAAGAAACTGGCGTTAATCTTGTTGCGAGTATCGCAGGACTCTTACTCGCAGCAATTGCAATCCAAATGATTGCAGATGCAATTAAGGCATTTACTGCTTCATGAGCCCAGAATTAGGTCTTTATTCTCCAGAAAGTGTTGTGTGGAAAGTTCATAGCGATCCATCAATGATTGTTGGTGGAATCCGCGCGCTATTGCAGCAAGCATTACACCCCGTTGCCATGGATGGCGTAGCTAAGAACTCCAATTTCCGTGACGATGCATGGGGCAGATTACAACGAACCGGTGATTATGTTTCCACACTTAGCTTTGCTCCACGCAAGGATGCAGAAGCACTAGCTTCTCGGGTTCGCTCAGTTCACACAAAATTAGGTTTAGATGATCCGCACCTTTTGTTGTGGGTACACATGTCACTTGTTGACTCTTTTGTCGATGTTGCACTTCGTTCGGGATTAGCACTGGCGCCACAAGATCTTGATCAATACGTATTGGAAATGATTACATTTGCTGAATTAGTGGGTATTAATTCTGATTCAGTTCCTAAAAATATGCAGGAATTAAAGGAGTATTTTGAAAACATCGCGCCTGAACTAGAGGCAAGTGATGATGCAAAACGTGCAGCACTATTTCTGGCTGTGCCACCGATGCCAACAGTGATTCGCTTTGCGACGCCAGCAGCGCCGGCTTGGGCAACACTTAGTGCACTCGCAACTGCGGCGCTTCCACAATGGGCGCGCAAACTCTATGCAATACCTGCATTACCAGGACATGAAACCGTGACTAATGCAGCTCTCATAGCGACTCGCTCAACACTTAAATTATTGCCAGAAAATATTTTCCAGCCTCCGATTCTCAAAGAAGCCAAAATCCGATGGGGGATAGCTTCATGACTTCGATTGTTGCTATAGCTAATATTGCAGGTGGCACGCACAAAACCACTGTGGCACATTCATTATCAGTTGCCACAGTTTAGTACGGAAAAAAAGTTCTACTCATTGATCTTGATCCACGTGCTGATTTAACTTTTAATGTGGGCTTTGAAAGATCAAGAGAGACCATTGCAGAAATGCTTCAAGGCTCCTCTCTTGCTCAAAGCAATGACATTACAACAGATGAGCGATTTGATTTCATTGGCGCAGATTCGAGATTAACCGCGCTCAACGACATTAATTCTCTAAAAATATTCTTAAGTGGATTACCTAATCTGTACGACGTAATAATGATTGACACTCCATCTCAGATAGATCCGCGCTTGGCCATGGCATTTAGTGCTGCAGATTCAATTGTGATCCCATCTGATTCATCAATTCACAGCATTCGTGGGGCACTCAACACATCAAAAATTCAAAGTAATGCGAAGAGGTTTATTCTTCCAATCAATCAATTTTCAGCTGAGCACGCCAAACTTTTTTCTGATGAAATTGTTTTAGATGTAACAATTCCAGCAAATCCAGCAATTGATTCTGCGATTGCGCAGAAGCGAAGCGTGTTATCGGCTGATAAGAATTCAGATTTCGCACAGGCATATCGAGAGGCTGCCTACAGCCTTCTTGAACACCTTAAATTCTTTTAAGTACTTTTAAACTTCTTTGTGCGAGTTCTTTCGCGCTTTTCACTCGTGCGCTCAACTTTTGGGGCAGATTCAACTTTTGCAGGTTTTGCTTTGACCATTCGACCTGTTGAGCCAGCAGGAATCTTCATAACTTTATATAGATGTTCAGATGAAGAGTACGTTTCTTCTGGTTCTGGTAATCCAAGTTTTAGCGCCATATCAATCATTTTCCAGCGCGCCATTTCATCCCAATCAACAAATGTGACTGCGATTCCACGTGCACCTGCTCTGGCAGTTCGCCCGATTCTGTGAACATAAGTCTTTTCATCTTCTGGGCATTGGTAATTGATTACGTGCGTAATGCCATCAATATCAATTCCACGGGCAGCCACATCTGTTGCAACTAAAACATCTGTTTTGCCGGCTTTAAAATCATTGAGAGCTTTTTCGCGTGCATTCTGGGCTAAATCACCATGAATAGTCGCTGATCTAAACCCACGTTCAAGTAAATCATCTGCCGTCTTTTGACATGTTCGCTTTGTGCGGCAAAAAACAATTGTTGGACCGCGACCATCTGCTTGCAAAATTCTTGCCAACATTTCAATTTTATCCATGGCGTGCGCGCGATATACATGTTGCTCAATCTTTGAAACGACAGCGCCTTCATCCTCATTATCTTGCGTGCGTATGTGAATCGGTTGATTCATAAATCGACGCGCAAGACTTAGGATGTCACCAGGCATCGTTGCCGAGAAAAGCATTGTTTGAGTCCGCTTTGGAGTACTTGTAAAAATTTTCTCTACATCAGGCAAGAATCCTAGGTCCAACATTTCATCAGCTTCATCTAAGACAAGTCGCGAAACCTCTTTGAGTTTGAGTTGCCCTTGTCGATAGAGATCTAGAAGCCGACCAGGCGTCCCAACAACAATTTCAATTCCAGCATTAAGTGAATCAATTTGCGGCTCGAACGCGCGCCCACCATAAACAGCGAGTGTTCTAATTCCTCTGTTGTTAGCAAGTTCATCAATATCTTTTGCAACTTGAATGCAAAGTTCGCGAGTTGGTACCACGACCAATACTTGAGGCAAGCCTTGGTGTTCTAGTCCCGACCACTCGGCATCTTTGGGAGCGATGACACGTTCAATGAGAGGAATACCAAATGCAAGTGTTTTACCTGTTCCAGTCTTTGCTTGCCCAATTACATCGCCATCTGCAAGAGCGATTGGTAATACCATCTCTTGAATTGGAAATGGTGAAGCAAATCCATGCTCCTTTAGAGCGGCTTTGGTTTCTGGGCGAAGGGGAAGTTCTTCGAAAGTTAGTGACACTTATTGGACGCCGAAACCGACGCGACGATCGGTCTGTTCGCCAATTTCTACAAAACCAATTTTGTCAGCAGGAACCATAACGACGCGGCCACGGATATCTTCCAGCGTTAAAGCATCTCCAGATTTAAGAGCAGCTTTTACAGCGCTTTGAATGTCAGCCGCGCTGAGAGAGCTCTCGAAATTTATATCTGAATTTACATTGGCTACTGTGATGCGAACTTGAACTTTATTCGCACTTTCGCTTTTCTTTGTACTCATAGTTGCTAATACTACCGATTAAATACCCGGCACGTTTGCCAGATTATTTGCTGGGAAAGCCTGATATTCCTCGCCACATCAGATTTTCAACTAAATCAACGGCTTGTTGACGGGTCAATTTGCTATCGCGTTCTAGCCAATGACGAGCTGTCACTTGCGCGCATCCAATCAATCCAACACCTAACAACATGGCAACTTCCTTAGGAAGTCCTGTATCAAGAGAAATAATTGCGCTGACTGCGGCTGCACAGTCATACGTCATGCGATCAAGTCTTTCAGCAACCGAGGGCTCGACACTCATATCGCTTTCGAAGAGCAAGCGAAATGCTTCACCTTCATTTTCGATGAAACCAAAGTATGCATCCACTGTCGCACGAACACGATTCGCATTATCAGGTGTAGATGAAATCGCTTTTTGGATTTCAAAAACTAGTGAATCAATATGAAGATCTAGTACAGCCAAATAGAGCTCAAGTTTGGATGGAAAATGCTGATACAAAACCGGCTTGCTAACTCCTGCGCGGTCTGCAATTTCATCCATTGCCGCTGAGTGATATCCGGCGGCTGTGAAAACTTCTAGGGCTGCAGAAAGTAGAAGTGCACGTCGTTCATCGCGCGGTAAACGAGCCTTGTTGTCTCTGTTATCTCTGAGATTTGCTGAAGTAGTCATCGCGGCTAATCGTAGAGGCAAAAGCCTTCAAATTGGCAGTGCTCTGGTGAGTACGGCAGAATAAGCACACACTCACTCGCACTCAGGACGGTTATGAATATCCCACCATTAGTTGGTAAAGGCCCAGCGCTGACTGTTGATGAAGTCCGTCGCTATAGCCGTCATTTGATTATTCCTGATGTAGCAATGGCGGGACAGCAGCGCCTTATGAATGCAAAGGTTCTCTGTGTCGGCGCAGGCGGACTTGGTTCACCTGCACTGATGTACTTGGCTGCAGCTGGTGTTGGAACACTGGGAATTGTTGAATTCGATACTGTTGATGAATCAAACTTGCAACGCCAAATTATTCATGGGCAGAGTGATATTGGAAAGAGCAAAGCACTTTCAGCTAAAGAAAAAATCGCTGAGATTAATCCAAATGTGAATGTAGTAGTTCACGAAGTGCGACTTGATACTGATAATGTGATGGAAATTTTTGCGCAATACGACTTAATTGTTGATGGAACAGATAATTTTGCAACACGTTACTTAGTAAACGATGCGTGCGTACTTTTGAAAAAACCATATGTTTGGGGTTCCATATATCGATTCGATGGCCAAGCAAGTGTTTTTTGGGCCGAATATGGTCCCTGCTATCGTTGTCTTTATCCAGAACCACCACCTCCAGGCATGGTTCCGAGCTGCGCTGAAGGTGGCGTGCTGGGAGTTCTATGTGCATCAATCGGATCAATACAAACAACTGAAGCGATCAAGTTGATAACTGGAATTGGTGAACCACTCATTGGTCAATTAATGATTTATGACGCACTAGAAATGTCGTATCGCAAGATAAAGGTGCGCAAAGATCCGAAGTGCCCACTCTGCAGTGAAAAACCTTCACAAACAGCGTTACTTCCAGATTATGAGGCGTTTTGTGGCGTTCTATCTGATGCAGCAGAAGTTGCTGTTAAGGATTCAACTATTTCTGTTTCAGAACTTAAAGACAAGATAGATAAACAGGAAAATTTCCTACTTATAGATGTCCGTGAACCCAGTGAGTTTGAAATCGTACGAATTCCTGGTTCTGTCTTAATTCCTAAGCAAGGATTTCTAGATGGAAGTGCGCTTGCTGGTTTGCCGCAAGATAAACCAATCATTCTGCACTGTAAATCAGGTGTCAGATCTGCCGAATGTTTAGCAATACTTAAGAGTGCAGGTTTTGCTGATGCAACTCACGTTAGCGGTGGAGTAGTCGCATGGGCAAAGCAAATTGATCAATCTTTACCGGTGTATTAAGTGCGCGATAGTTACAAGGGTTTTCGACTTCTTTTAGTGCACGCACATCCAGATGATGAAACCATTAATAATGGCGCAACCATGGCGATGTATGCCGACCTCGGAGCAGATGTAACCCTCGTAACCTGCACCCGTGGCGAAGAGGGCGAAGTATTAGTTGCAGATTTAATCCATTTAGCAAGCACTCAAAGTGATTCACTAGGTGAGCATCGCGAAGTAGAGCTCAAAAATGCGATGGATGCCTTAGGAGTTAAGGACTTTAGATTCCTAGGCGATGGTTCTGTTAAATTCAGAGATAGCGGAATGATGGGAACGGAACCAAATAATCGACCTGATGTATTTT
>JAPOHK010000133.1 GCA_029979485.1 Candidatus Planktophila limnetica | reverse complement strand
GTCGCAGGTTCGATTCCTGCCGGGGGCACGCAACAAGCAATTGATCTTCAATGGGGCGACATAAATCACGCAATTCACAGAAATCTTTTGTCATACATCCTTGTTTAACGAAGCAATACACGAGAGAATTAAGTCGTTGCGTAGGCATTGATGCCTCGTATTAGTTAAATTTCGAAAATCTTTTTACGTTGAAGGGATGGTTCAGTCATGGATTGGCGTCATCAATCTGCTTGTCGTGATGAAGATCCAGAGCTCTTCTTCCCAGTTGGAAATACTGGACCTGCAATTACTCAAATTGAAGAAGCAAAGAAAGTTTGCAATCGCTGCATTGTCAAAGAACCGTGCTTAGCTTGGGCGCTAGAAAGCGGACAAGATGCTGGAGTGTGGGGCGGACTTTCAGAAGATGAACGTCGTGCATTAAAGCGTCGCGCTGCAAGAAACCGCGCACGTATGCAAGAACAGAATCAATTTAACAATCCCGCCTAAATCGGAAATCTGAGTTTTGCAACAGTCGAATTTTGAGCGGATTTCAACTCGATAGAACCTTTTAACTCATTTTCGGTAAGAGTTCTAACAATTTGAAGACCCAAATTGGATGAAGTATTAAAATCAAAATCAGGGGGTAAGCCCACTCCATCATCGCTAACTTCAATAATGCACTCTTTGCTCTGTCGGTCGATATTGATATGCAGTCCAGAACCCGTCGTTGCTAGACCATGCTCGAGTGCGTTGTGAATTAACTCAGTGACTACAAGGGCTAGGGGCGTTGCGATTCGTGGATCTATGGATGAAATTTCGCCGGTGCGAGTAATTTTAAGTTCACTCATTCGGGGAGTTAAATCTAAAGCGTGCGAAATAAGTGAATCCAAAACTTGATCAAATGCAACGCTGGCTTGTGAACTGGTAGAGAGTGTTTCGTGGACCAAGGCAATCGATGCGATTCGGCGCACAGCCTCATCGAGTGCTGCACTCGCACTTGGATCTTCAATCCGACGTGCTTGTAAACGCAATAGTGCTGACACGGTTTGAAGGTTGTTCTTTACTCGGTGATGAATCTCTTTAATAGTGACATCTTTAGTGACAATTTCTCGCTCACGACGACGAAGTTCTGTCACATTCTGGATTAAGACGATTGCACCGATTCGATCGCCTTTAGCTACGAGTGGCAGCACAATTAAATCTACTGTTCCACCCTCGTTTTCGCACTCTGCACGTTGCAGCGTTTTTCCACTTAAGCGACTTCGTAATCCCTGATCATCGGCTTCTTGAATATTTTTATTTATCTTTTCGCTAATCTCTCCTAGATTAAAACCTTCTAAGTCGCTATCCCAACCAAGTCTGTTGTAAGCAGAACGAGCGTTTGGACTGGCATATGAAATTGTTCCGTTCACATCTAGTCTGATTAATCCATCGCCTACGCGAGGTGCTGGATCTAAATATGCATGCGCACCTGGGTACGGAAAAGTTCCTTCTGCGACCATTGCATACAACTTGTGTGCAATTTCGCGATAATTTAATTCGAGTCGACTAGGTGAGCGCATGGACTCTGCACTTCGGTGCCGAGAGATAACTGCGATTACTTGAGATTCAAAAATTACTGGAACAGTTTCAACTTTGATCATAACCTCTCCGACTAATTCTGGCTCGGAGTCTCGAATAATTTCACCATCGGAGAGCGCTTGATCAATCAGTGGTTTACTACCCCAATCAATTTCATCTCCGATTACATCGTGGGCAAAAATTGTTGCTGCAGTCGTTGGGCGAATGTGAGCAACAGATACATATCCGGTTGGCCAGCTCTTAAAATCCTTACGAAGTGGAACCCAGAGCACCAAGTCCGCAAAAGATAAATCGGCGAGCAACTGCCAGTCTGCAATAAGTTCTTGGATTCTGTGAATGTGCGCCGGTGTAAGTGGGGATCTGCCATGAACAAGATCTTCAAGGCGAGCCATTACTTTAGACCCACATTATCTAAATATTCACCGATTTCTTGCGTGGCATACCACGTTAACTCATCATCGGTTGAGTCATAAACAAATAGTGCTTGTACGTTCTCCCAAATAACGGAATCGCTCAAAACTACAGTTTCTTCGAGGTGTTGAGATATTTGTTTATCTGTCACTTCAATTGCAATTACGTAACCCTCTGAATTCCTGGCTGCAATCATTGAAATCTCATACTCAGCTTCTTCATCATCTAATTCAGGATTATCTGTTATGAATTTAATTGTCGGAGCGTAAACAATCTCAGGAACAAATTTCTTTTTGGCATAAAAATCTCTGAGTTCATCAAGGCTCATTGCCAGATATGCACGCATTGGATAAGCGTATAAGAGTTTAGGAAATCATTTCACTTACAATTAAAGCCAATGCTTTTCGAAGAACACCTCGCTCACTTACCTCGGCAAGCGCCACTCGAGATTCAGAGGCATCGCTAGTTCCTCGGATATCGGCCGGTAACACATAAAGGTGTGCTGCCTTATGTGTGGTGGTCACACCCAGAAAAGCTTTCTCTTCTTCCTGGCCTTTTCTCCCGTTAGTCCGCATATTCAAAACAAATGTGACTGAGGAGATTATGGAAGTTCTGCTCAGTATGGATGATATTTTCTTGAATCTCATCTGACCGATTCGGTCGGGTCTAGCAATTATCCATAACTCATCGGCGTGATCGCCAGCCCATGTGATCACCTGAGAATCAGCGCGCCGATCAGATAGTTGCGAAGATAAATCGTGAATTGTTCCAATATCAATCAGGATGTAATCAAATTCAGCGTGTGCCTGTTCGATTACAGAATCGAACTCAGCAATTCTCTCTCTTGTTAATTCTTTGATGTACATGAAAGGTGAAGATAGTCGCCAACTTTCTTCACCAATCAAATTTCTCTGATCAAGATAGATGGCAATATTGGGCTCACTCAAAT
>JAPOHK010000137.1 GCA_029979485.1 Candidatus Planktophila limnetica | reverse complement strand
TGGCGAGGATGAGCCACCCGCTTTGGTTCTTTTTAATAACAAAATAGACAGCCGCAATAGCGCCTGCTACAAAAAATACGCCGCGCAATATTGTTTTCACTAAACCATTCTTAAATCCAGTAAAGAGAGCGCCCAGTGCAACAAGCGCAAAAATGAGATCAAAAATCATGCATCACCCAAATATTTCTTTACCAATAGCTGGATTTCCTCAAGTGATTTAAATGGCCCGTATTTCTTATAGACAGCTTTGCCATCCTGATCGATAAACCAAGTCACGGGGACACCCATACCAAATATCGCACGCGTGGAGTCATTCTTGTCATAGAGAATCGGCCAAGTAATTCCTTTCTTAACTATATGTTCGCGAACTGATTCTTGGTTTTTCTCTTCAACAGCTATGCCAATCAATTTCACCGTGCCATCAGATTTTTGCTGAAAGTGGATGAGATGAGGTAACTCTTTGCGACATTGAGTACACCAAGTTCCCCACACATTAATGAGCGCTGGACCTTTAATTCCATCTGGCGCAATCGATGATCCACCCCCCAAACATTCAAGTTTCTCGGATGTTCCCCCTTGAACTGAGATTGAAGAGCAATCAACAACTTCACCTTTGGTTGAAATAGGTTCGGTGACAGAACAAGCGGTGAGAAGAATGAGCGTGGTTGAAATTAAAAGAAATCTTTTCATCGAAAATCCTCATCGGATTTCACTAAGAGTTGTGCCCTTTTTTTATCCATCTCGCCTATTCCAACAGATGGACATATTTTTGCAACCGGACACGCTCCGCATGCAGGTTTGCGTGAGTGACATATTCGCCTTCCATGCCAAATCATTCTTTGCGAGAGATTTGTCCACTCTTGCTGTGGAATTAATTCTCCTACTTCAAATTCAACTTTGACGGGATCCATTGAAGTTGTCCAGCCAAATCTTCGTGAAAGCCTTCCAAAATGGGTATCAACGGTAATACCAGGAATTCCAAATGCATGTCCTAAAACAACATTGGCAGTTTTACGTCCAACTCCTGGAAGAGTTACCAATTCATCAAGTTAATCTGGAACTTTACCGCCATATTCTTCAACTAATTTTTCTCCCAGCCCTTTAAGGTGTCGTGCTTTGGCTCGATAAAAACCAGCAGAGTAAATGAATTGTTCAATTTCTTTTAAGGGAGCTTGTGCATAATCGCTTGCCTTTTTATATTTCTTAAAGAGTGCTGGTGTAATCGCATTGACTCGCTTATCTGTGCACTATGCCGACAGCACTACCGCAACAATCAGTTGAAGTGGATTCTTAAAATCTAGTTCACATCGAACTTCTGGGTAGGTTTTACTAAGGATTCGATAGATCGCTCGTGCGTTTTTTCGAGTTTCGCTATCGCGGGTCATGCGAGTAAACTACCCACGTGCCACAAGAAGATGAAGTCGTAAGACGCGCTCCCCTATTTACCGCTCTCGATGATGCGCAAGCCGCATCACTTCGCGCCTCCATGGATTCTGTGAAGATTTCAAAAGGTGGAATCCTCTTTAAAGAGGGTGATGAAGGCGAACATGTTTATGTCATCGTTGATGGAAAATTAAAACTTGGAACTTCAAGTGGCGACGGTCGCGAAAGCTTGCTTTCAATCCTCGGGCCCGGCGAAATGTTCGGTGAACTTTCTCTCTTTGATCCAGGTCCACGTACTTCAACAGCTACAGCGGTTACCGATGCAAAGTTACTATCTCTAAGCCATGAAAAATTGATTCCTTGGTTACGGGGAAATCCTGATGTTTCGCTCCATCTTCTAGCACGTCTTGCGCAGCGTTTGCGCCGCACTAATGAAGCAGTTGGCGATTTAGTCTTTTCAGATGTTCCTGGTCGTGTTGCTAAGGCGCTCTTGGATCTCGGTTCACGTTTTGGTAAGAAAACCGATGAAGGTCTCTATGTTCACCATGACCTTACTCAAGAAGAACTTGCACAACTTGTTGGAGCATCACGCGAGACTGTCAATAAGGCGTTAGCAGATTTTGCAGGACGCGGTTGGCTCAAACTAGATGGTCGTGCAGTTCTTATTACAGATATTGATCGCCTCGAAAAGCGCGGTAAATAACTCCGAATTAAGAAACTTCGACAGTTAATTCAACCTCGACGGGTGAATTAAGCGGAAGTTCTGCAACTCCAAGTGCGCTTCGAGCAGCAATTCCAGCATCTCCCCAGATATGCATGAAGAGTTCTGATGCACCATTTGCAACTGCAGGTTGCGCAGTAAATCCAGGTGCTCCATTCACATAACAAACAATGCGCACAACGCGCACAATTGAATCAACAGGTGCGACAAGTTCAACAGCTGACAAGGCGTTGAGTGCGCAAATTTCTGCAAGCGCCTTTGCTTCTTCAGGAGTGACATCCGCGCCAACTTTTCCTTCACGAGCAATTTTTCCATCCACCATAGGTAACTGGCCTGCAGTAAAGACAATGTTTCCAGTGCGAACTGCAGGTACATAGGCAGCAAGCGGCTTTGAAGAGACCGGCAGAGTTAATCCTTTTTCAGCGAGTTTGGCTCGTACATCAACGCTCATTACTTAACCTCTCGCTTCATATATGCAACAAGTTGTTCTCCACCTGGGGCTGGAATGACGGTAACAAGTTCCCAACCATCCGATCCCCATGTATCTAGGATCTGCTTGGTTGCGTGAGATAACAATGGAACGGTTGCATATTCAAATTTCATTTTTTCTCCTGTGGTTACTTATTGAGTGCAGCTTTAACAAGTGATGAAACGGTTGCACCATCTGCCTTACCGGCGATCTTTGGCTTGATAGCTCCCATGACCTTACCCATATCGGCAGGTCCTGCTGCTCCTGTTGCAGAAATTGCTTCTT
>JAPOHK010000084.1 GCA_029979485.1 Candidatus Planktophila limnetica | reverse complement strand
GATTCTATTCCATCCATCATTGCTTCAAGTAAATTGCCCTGCAGCCATCCGAGCCAACTATAAACACCGTACACACCACGCATTGGATCATCGGGTGCTAATAATTCGAGTTCTTCGTGGCTATTTTTCTCGACATTGAGTCGAACTCCGAGTGCAAGACGTATGTCATTAATTCCGCCTAGCCACGCATTTGCTAACTCGTGATTAAGTTCGATGCTGCCATCTTCGCTGCTCATTAACATGGTGCGAATTGACATGGCGTGGGCTTGTTTCTTTGTTCGTAAAACAGATTCTGTGTATCTACGAAACTCTGCAGCATCCACTCCATCTGCGTAGGCATTTGGTAACAACCGAAGTAAAACTTCATCCTCGGGCGGAGAATCGTGAACTGTTATTCCCACCATTGCAGCCAATGGATCTTGATCGTGATGATCCACGCGTTCTGCCAATAATTCGATTATTTGCTGCGAAAGATTTATCAACACTTCTTTTTCAGAATCAGAAAATTCCGCCACAAATAACTCTTCGCCGTGACGAGTAAAACCATGGCTTTGGTTCATAAAGGTTGGTCTCCACGTTGAAGCGTGGCCCATAATCCAAATTCATGTAAACGGGCGACGTCATGCTCCATTTCTTCGCGAGTGCCTTCGGATACGACTGCTTTGCCTTCGTTATGAACCTTCATCATTAACTCAGTAGCACGTTCACGTGAATAACCAAATAGCTCCATAAAAACATAGGTGACGTAATCCATGAGATTTACAGGATCGTCCCAGACGATTGTTACCCATGGGCGATCAGTAGAAAAAATCGCATTAATCTCTTCTTCAATCTTGGACTTGATTTTTACCATTATCTAATCACCACTGTGAATACTTCTGAATCAATTTGATTCCACAGAGCATCTTTGGCAACTCGAATCATGTACTTCGCAAATCCTTTTTGTTCTGCTGATACCGGAATTGTAAATGCTCCATTTATATCTGTGACAACAGGTGCGCCGATTGGAATCCATTTACCTGCGCGTTGTTGCATTAGTTGAAGGGGAATAGCGCTTTGACGAGGCGCTAGGGTTCCAGTTATTTGGTAGACCTGCGTGCGCATTGCTGACACGGGAGCGTTCACAGAAATCCTTCTAGTAATGATCACTGAAATCTCTGGTGAAATAGATTCAAGGCGTTCCCATGTTCCATCTGTTCTAGCCCGAATCATCGCGCTCTTGGAGAGTAGAAGTGGAACTTGGATTGTTCCATCAACTCCGGTTGTGCTAGTTGCTACTTCTTTCCATAAAGTTTCGGTTGCAGATTTAGTTTCTATTCGAACAAGTAAATTATTAATCGGTAATTTATCTGGCAATTGAAAAGATGCCTTTAATCCGATGATTGAGCCAAATTCAAGAGCCGCAGCGGATTGTCCGGATGCAGAGATTGTTTCAATAGTGCTTATTACTTGATCTGGTGCAATCGCAAGGGCTGCATCTCTAATTGCTTGCGATCCTGCCATGTCTTCCATTCCAAAAGTCCACTGCGCAACTCCACCGAGTCTGTACTTTGAAACAAATCCAATTCTTGAAGTAAAACTACGTGCATCTTGATACCAAGCGGTTCGAGTTGCTGTACACGTTGTTGCCAGTCCACTAGCTGTTTGTCCGCTATAGACCTTGGTGTATGTGAAGTTAACTTCCCCAAGCGTTTCGTCATATGTTGGGACTACGCCATAACTCTGTGCAAGAGCTGCCGCATCTCTTAATACGAAAGTTGCGGCTTTTGCTCCAACTCTTACAACGTTTGCTACTTCTTTAGGGCACGTTCCTTCTACTTTAGTTACCCAATCTCGACCATAACCTGGAATACCTACATACACTTTTGAAGCTGGCATTACAGAAATTGCGTACTTAATTGTTCTCTCGGTCCATGCAAGTGGTCCAAGCGGTCCTGGTTTAGCAACCGAAAAGTCATAGGTCATAATTCGCAAGCGATCAATGTACGCAGCGATATCAGCCCACGCGTAAACAAAATAACCCTTTTGTGTTCCAGCTGGGTCATAAAGATAAGGAGTTGAAACGGATAACAATTTATTCTTTGACTTAAGAACTCCACTGAGCTCTTTTACAAACGCAATCCAATTCGGTTTCGTTGAATTCCAAGTCGTGTTTTTGTCAACGAATGCAAATCCTTCAAAATCTAAATCAATGCCGTCAAAGTTATTTGTCATCACAAGATCTGTGATTGCATTAACAACTTGAGTTCTTGAAACCGGATTAGCAAGTAGTTTTGCTAAAACTAATTCACTTGTTCCATCTGTAATTGTTGGAATGATTGTAAATCCAGCGCCACGAAGAGTCGCCAGCGGAGTTGCAATAGGAACACTTGGATTTGCTGGAGAATATAGGTCAGTAACAACTGGGAGTTTTTTGGCTCCGTTGAATTTGAGTGTGTACCAAAACGGCATCACTTCACGAATTATGTCGGCGTTGGCGATAACTGCGGGCATAGATCTGCTCATTGAGTAATACGGAATCCAGCCAGATAAAACTTTCCGTGGTTGTGGAGCAGCCTTGGCTTCCTGGATTAGAATCGCCCCGCTGGTAAGTACAAGAAGAAATGCGATAAGTGGGGTTAGTCTTTTCATTTCACTTATCTTCTGGCGCTTCACGCAATCCGTCATGAATCTCTTTACATGCAGGACAGATTGGATATTTCTGTGGATCGCGAGATGGAATCCACTTCTTACCGCAGAGCGCTTTTACAGATTTACCAGTGAC
The DNA here is from genome assembly GCA_029979485.1 of Candidatus Planktophila limnetica. Taxonomy (GTDB): domain Bacteria; phylum Actinomycetota; class Actinomycetes; order Nanopelagicales; family Nanopelagicaceae; genus Planktophila; species Planktophila limnetica_A. The sequence continues at coordinate 1,993 of JAPOHK010000084.1, read as the reverse complement.
AGCTGATTCAACGATTTTCTCTTTTTTCACATAGTGTGAAAATCGATCATGACCACCATCATCTTCTTCTAATTCTGGACGTGTGAGCAGATCCGTATCGGTTGCAGTGTCGCTTCCGCGTCTAAAAATACCCATGAGCACACCTTACCGTGAGGGTAGAATTCATCAGATGAAAGACTTATTGCGCACCGAACATTTAACGCGCGACGACGTTGAATTGTTGCTCGATACTGCTGCGCAATTCGCTTCCGAACCACTTCGCTCTAAAGATGCGCTGGCTCATAAAAGCGTTGCTATTTATATGACAAAGCCATCAACTCGCACACGACTTGCATCACAAACTGCTGTCGCGCACTTGGGTGGTTCTCCAATAGTTTTGCGTGGAGATGATTTACAACTTGGTCGCGGTGAATCAATTGCAGATACAGCGAAAATCTTCAGTGGATATTGCGATGCAATAATAGTTAGAACATTTGCACAATCAGATGTTGATGAACTCGGTAAATACGCATCGATTCCAGTGATAAATGCATTAACTGACGATGATCATCCAACTCAACTTTTGGCAGACTGGCTAACTATTCGTGAAACATTTGGTAAAGATGTTTCTGGTCGCAAGTTCGTTTATTTAGGCGATGGAAATAACATTGCGCGCTCATGGTTAATCATGGGTGCGATTATGGGTGCACATGTTGTTGCAGCGACTCCCGAAGGTAAATGGGCGCCAAGTGCCGATGCAATTGCAACCGCGCAAAAGATTGCCGCAAAGACTGGAGCAACTGTTGAAGTAAGTCACGATCCACAGAGTGCTGCACAGGATGCCAGTGTTTTGTATACGGATGTGTGGATGTCTATGGGTGATCCAGAATCTGAGAAGAGTGAAAAAATTGGAGCACTAGCACCTTTTGCTGTTACTGATGCGCTGATGCAAAAAACTTCTAAGGATTCAATATTTATGCACTGTCTTCCTGCGCATCGCGGCGAAGAAGTTATGGCATCTGTTATTGATGGACCAAAATCAGTCATCTGGCGTGAAGCGTTTCACAGACGAACCACTATTCAATCCCTTCTTTTTCATTTAACTCGCGGAGAAATCAAGGGTTCGCTCTAAATTCCTATAGAAAGTACAGTTAAAAAGTATTAGGTTTGTCGTATGCGAATAGCCGTACCTAAAGAAATCCGTGAGGGCGAAAAGCGCGTAGCGCTCGTTCCAGACATCATTAATAAGTTAACTCGTTTGGGTTATGACGTCTCCATAGAATCTGGTGCTGGCATACATTCACAAGCCACTGATGAAGATTTCAATAGTGCTGGTGCAACCGTAGTAAATGGTGATGTTCTAAAAGATGCTGATGTTGTTCTCAGCGTTTCTCCACTAACTCCAGCACAGATGTCTTCACTTAAAAAGGGTGCACTGACTATTTCTTTCCTTTCTCCTGTCACAGCGGTTGATTCCATTGAGGCAGCAGCAAGTGCGGGCGTTACCGCATTTTCACTTGAATTAGTCCCACGTATTTCACGTGCTCAATCTATGGATGCGCTCACTTCGCAGGCACTCTGCGCTGGATATCGCGCCGTATTAGTCGGTGCAGAAATGTCACCACGATTCTTTCCACTATTAATGACTGCTGCCGGAACTGTTACGCCCGCACAAGTTCTTGTACTGGGCGCTGGCGTTGCTGGTTTGCAAGCAATCGCAACAGCTCGCAGATTAGGCGCAGTTGTTTCGGCATATGACGTACGTCCATCTTCTGCTGATGAAGTTAAATCAATGGGTGCAACTTTTATTGATCTTGAATTAGAAGCTCTCGAAGGTGCCGGCGGTTATGCACGCGAAATGACTCCAGAGCGTGCAGCCAAGCAACGTGAATTGTTAACTCCATACATTGCTAAGTCACACGTTGTAATTACAACTGCTGCTGTACCTGGGCGACAAGCACCACAGTTAATGACACAAGCGATGGTCGATGCAATGGGACCCGGAACAATCATC
>JAPOHK010000121.1 GCA_029979485.1 Candidatus Planktophila limnetica | reverse complement strand
TCCCCCGTAATCAAGTTCGATAAGAGATTCGGGATGAAAAAGTTCTAGCCAATTCAATAAGTTTTCAATCTCTTGCTCGACTGGTCCTTGCCCAAAAGCGCCTAGAACAATTTCATGAGAACGTTCTGCGCGTTCACGCGCTTTTGACATTGTGGTGCGCGCAAAGCAATAGGGTCCATCATCGCCTTCACCACGAACCCGCTCTTCTGGAGTAAAGAGTGAGAACCAGCGCGGTGGAATTACCCAATTTTCGGTAATGATATGTGGCACGCGATCTTCGAGTAAATCAATTCCGGTTGTTATGACTTCTTCGAGCGCTGGAGGAATAAAAAATGGTGTGATGGAAGCTGGGAGCGACTCCTTAAAATCATCGAGCGCTGCCCAACATCTGGTCGCGGTAGACCAAGGAGATACATATCGCGTGCCGTTGATATCAAGAACGTGTGCACCATCTGGACGAACAGCTGGCGGTTCTGGAAAAACTAACCGACGAAGCGCTAACTCTTGTTCGGCGCGCTTTGTATCAATTGATGCATCGAGTGATTCCCAGCGCAAGCGATCGACAGGTTCGAACGCTGACAGTGGTTCGTAGATTCGAAGTGATGCGACGTACGGAGTTGGTCTCACGCGCGCGGAATGTAATTTCCTTCTGCAAATGGATCTTCGTCATCCTGATTTTTCTGTTCAGGTAATTCACCGTGAAGTTCACGAGCAAGACGATCGAGATCCATCTCCTGAGAGTTGTATTTCAAGTCGCGAGCAACCTTGGTCTGCTTTGCTTTGGCACGGCCGCGGCCCATGGGCGACCTCCTTACGAATAGCTAATGTTCAGGCGGTCAGATTAGCGCGCCTTGGCGTTTGGCTCCAAAGCAACGGCAAATGAGCGAGTTTTTACCTTATGGCGAAGGGCGAAATAGCCCATCACCTGAAGGAAGACGCTAAGCGACATGGTCGGTATTCGGAATCGATGGTCGCCAATAGTGCCCATGGCAACGACCCATGAAATAAGAACCGGGATAAATGTGGCCCACGCCAAATTGGAGTAGATCCCCTTCATAGAGCGAAGCCAGAAGAATCCAATAAAGAAGAGTGAGATACAGCCGATGGTCCAGAAGAATGAAATTCCCTTACCAATAGATTTATACACTAAATCATTTCCAGATTGGCTACCCTTTGCAATATTTACAATGGGATTAATTTTTAACCATGGGTTGCGCGCCATAGTTCCGTTGCCCAATGGTCCAGACCATGGTGACCAATAGAACCAGCCTTTATTAATAAAGAGTCGCGCCATCTGTCCTGGATTACTTAAGTACCACTTAATAACACATTTAACGACTTCGTTATCTGACACAGAAGTTGCAGGTGGAGTTGGTTCACACGGAACGCTCGGTCCCTTTTTCGAATATCCACCCGAAGTTTCCGGGCCTGCACCAATATTCATGGTGACACCGAGGTTTGTAGAGATCACTGCTTTATCAATGGATGCAATATTTCTTTGAATCATGATGGCAGGTGCAATCGCCATGATGCCGATAACTCCCGCAACGATGAGAGCTTGAGCTTTTCTGCTCTTATGCATCAACGCCCATACAAATGCAATAACGATTGTGGTGAGCACCCAGCGAGGTTGCATAAAAGATGCAAGTGCTGAAAAGAATCCTGCTGATACGACTCTAAGTACAAAGGCGCGATCATGTGGGCTCTGCTTTGACTTAATGATGAGACCAACAACCATCAACATGCAGGCAGCAATTGGGCTCTCGTATCCAACCGCCAGTGAACTCAGTGAAAGCGTTGGATTAAATGCGAGCGCCAGCCCGATAAGAAACATATAGGGCTGCAAACGAGTGCCCCGCAATTGTTTTACAAAGTAGTAGCTGGCATATGCGTAGAAGATGCTCTGTGAAAAGGAGATGAGAGCGATGACATATTTCAAAGAAACAAAAGTTAACAACCAAATAAGAATCGGATATCCAGCGGGCCAATAAGAGAGAATGCTTTTGTCGCTCAAATATCCTTGAGCTAATAGTCCATCAACTCCGCTCAGATAATTTTCTCCGTCAGCACCTAACCAACCACCCAGAAAACTGCCATCGGTTCCGCGAATATTGGCCATGGTGATGAGTTTGATAAAAAAGGCAATGGCTGGAATTGCAACCAAATAAAAATTAATTTTCTTATCGTTCTTTGATTGCTGCGCTCGAGCAGCCTTAGATTTGCTGGCCATTGAATTTATCCTTTGTACTCTGAGGTTAAGTATGAACGAGGAGCTGCGCTATCTCCAGACGCCACAACGGTGCCCGCCACCCACGCTTGCATGCCGCGAGCGGCAAGTGAGCGAATCACTAAATCTGCGATCTTTGCATCAACAATCGCTGACATTCCGATTCCACAATTCCAGGTTCGTTCCATATCTGATTGGGGCCCTGCTGCCACATCTGCCAAAAATTTCATGGCAACCGGCAGCGCCCACGTTGATCGATCATAGACAGCGGTTAATCCATCTGGAATCACGCGAGCAGTATTTTCAGCTAATCCGCCGCCGGTAATGTGGCTGAATGCATGCAGATTATCTTGCTGGGCTTTGATAAGTGCTAAGCAATCGAGTGAATAAATTTCAGTAGGAGTAAGTAACACCTCACCTAAACTTTGGGAAAGTTCTGGATAAGTACGCTTGAGATCAAGTTTTTTACTAGAAACAATGTGACGAATTAACGAATATCCATTTGCATGAAAGCCACTTGCTGGCATAGCAATAATCGAATCGCCTGCACGTACTCGGTGAGCACCTAGTTGATAAGGCGCATCAACGACTCCAGTGGCAGCGCCAGCAATATCAAATTCATCATCTGCGAGTAGTCCGGGATGCTCAGCAGTTTCTCCACCAACCAAAGCAGTTCCAGATTTCTGGCAACCTTTAGAAATTCCCTCGACAATCTGCGCAATTCTTTCAGGGATAACTTTGCCAACTGCAATGTAATCGGTCATAAAGAGCGGTTCAGCGCCGCACACAACTAAATCATCGACCACCATGGCGACTAAATCCTCACCAATGGTGTCGTACTTACCCATCTGGCGAGCAATTTCAGTCTTTGTCCAAACTCCATCTGTCGATGTTGCTAGCAACGGTTGCTTCATCTCTTTTAACTTCGAAGCGTCAAAGAGGCCTGCAAAT
>JAPOHK010000072.1 GCA_029979485.1 Candidatus Planktophila limnetica | reverse complement strand
CATCCCACACTGTTTCCCCCCACACGCCCCCCTCAGCGAGCCATGCCTGTGAAAGACCTTGAATCCCTTGCCACAAAAATCTTTGGAGCAGACAGAGTGTTTAGTAATGAGAATTTAGAGAGCGCCCTTAAACGAGCGATTGATGATGCTAAACGTCCACTAAGTGATGACAGTGTTGGAATTGTCGTCACGGGTTCAGTAGTCACAGTGGGTGAAGCGCGTTCAATTCTGCGTAGATTATTCTCAAAAGAAGATTAGAATTTAACCATGCGCATGTTGGCTTCCTCGGTTCTAGTTATGGAATCTTTTGTGATGGGTTTTGCATTACTACTAGCCATGAAAGATCACTCTTCTTTAATTTTAATTATTGGCGCTGTGATCGCTATTGCATGCTTACTGACACCTGGTTTACTTAAAAAGAAGTTCGGTTGGATTCTTGGTTGGTTTCTGCAAGCAGCGCTACTTGCCTATGGCTTCGTCGTGACTTCAATGTTTCTGGTGGGGGCTATTTTCTTGGTGTTATGGATTGCGGCTATTCTCGTGGGCAAAAAGGGTGAAGCCGCCCGCGCTGCCCTGCTGGCAGCAGGTCCTCCAAATGCCTAATAGACTGCGCATGTGAGTTCCGAGAAAACCTTAATCCTGATCAAGCCCGATGGCGTTCGCCGTGGTCTTGTTGGTGAAGTTATTTCTAGAATAGAAAAAAAAGGTTATTCAGTTACCGCCCTTCGCATGTTGCAAGCAGATCGCGCGCTACTTGAAAAACATTATGCGGAGCACAATGGCAAACCTTTTTACGAACCGCTTCTTGAATTCATGACTTCCGGTCCGATTGTTGCGATGATCGCCGAAGGAAATCGCGTTATTGAAGGATTTCGATCACTTGCTGGTGCAACAGATCCAACAGTTGCAGCACCAGGAACAATTCGTGGAGATCTTGCACGCGATCAAGGAACCAAAGTTGTACAGAACATTGTTCACGGATCTGATTCGCCTGAATCAGCAGCTCGTGAAATAGCTATTTTCTTTGAAGGGAAATAAATGAGTAACAAAATGTCATTCATCGGCCGAGATATGGCTGTGGATTTAGGAACTGCAAACACGTTGGTATATGTGCGCGGTCGTGGCATTGTTCTCAACGAGCCAAGCGTTGTTGCTGTAAACCAAGACACAGGCGGAATTTTGGCTGTTGGTCTTGAAGCAAAGAAAATGATTGGTCGTACTCCAGGCAACATCGTTGCGATTCGCCCACTTAAAGATGGTGTGATTGCAGACTTTGATACAACAGAGCGCATGTTGCGTTATTTCATCCAAAAAGTTCACCGTCGTCGTTATTTAGCAAAGCCTCGCATTGTTGTGTGCGTTCCGTCAGGTATTACTGGCGTAGAACAGCGCGCGGTCAAAGATGCGGGATACGCAGCAGGAGCTCGTAAGGTTTACATCATCGAAGAACCTATGGCAGCAGCAATTGGTGCAGGTCTTCCAATTCACGAACCAACTGGAAACATGGTTGTAGATATTGGTGGCGGAACTACAGAAGTTGCGGTTATTTCACTCGGTGGAATCGTAACTTCACTATCAATTCGTGTAGGTGGAGACGAACTCGATCAATCAATTATTAACTGGGTAAAACGCGAATTTTCATTGCTTCTTGGTGAGCGCACAGCAGAAGAAATCAAGATGGCTATTGGTTCTGCTTACCCACTACCAGGTGAAAATGATGCTGAAATTCGCGGTCGAGACCTAGCAACGGGTCTGCCAAAGACAATTGTTGTTTCAGCTGCAGAAATTCGTAAAGCTCTCGAAGAACCCGTAAACGCAATCATTAATGCGGTAAAGAGCACTTTAGATAAGTGTCCACCAGAGCTTGCAAGTGATCTTATGGATCGCGGAATTGTTCTAACTGGTGGAGGAGCACTTCTTAAGGGACTTGATGAGCGCTTGCGCAAAGAAACTGGAATGCCTATTCACGTTGCAGAGCGCCCGCTCGATGCAGTTGTAGAAGGTTCCGGAAAATGTATTGAAGAGTTCGAAGCCCTTGAAAAGGTTTTGATCTCTGAGCCTCGTCGATAGGTAATTAGTAGATGCGTTATGGCGGCGAAGGACGCTCTCGCCTCCTACTCATCATTCTTATCGTTACCTCTTTATTTTTAATCACACTTGACCTGCGTGGAGTCAAGATTCTCGATGGAGTTCGAAGCGGAACGCAAAATGTTTTATCTCCATTTCAAAAAGCAGGATCAACAGTTGTTTCTCCATTTCGAGACTTCCTGGGCGATGTCACACACCTTGGTCGCACACGTAATGAAATTGAAAAACTCAAGGCTGATAATGCTCGATTGAGATCTAAGTTACTTGAGAGAAAAAGTGCAGATGCTCAGTTATCTCAACTTAAGTCAGTTCTAGATCTTGCTGGAAGAGCGAGCTACAAAGTTTTAGCTGCTCGGGTGATCTCACACGGTTCAAGTACGAGTTTTACGCAAACAATCACAATAGATGCAGGTACTTCATCGGGTGTGCGCCAAAACATGACAGTTATATCTGGTGAAGGATTAGTTGGAGTTGTAAAAGAGTCATACTCGGATTCTGCTCTTATCATGTTAGCTACCGATCCAGATTTCAAAGTTGGCGTGCGTATTGCAGGAACTCAGCAAATTGGAATTCTCTCTGGAAGCGGTTCCAAACGAGCAGAACTGCAGTTATTAGATAATCAAAAAATCGTAAAAGTTGGTGATGTTTTGCTAGCCAGAGGAAGTACAAATAATCGCCCATTTGTACCTGGAATTCCAGTAGGCGTCATCAGTGCAGTCGACAACAGCGCTGGATCAATTGCCCAGAGCGCAACGGTCATGCTCTATCCAAACTTTTCAGCACTTGGAGTTGTAAGTGTGGTTCTAAGCGCAGGAAAAAATAATCCAGGTGACGCACTTGTTCCTGCAGCACCACAACCAACCACCGTTCCAACTGTCACAATTTTTGCCACTCCTTCACCTAGCGCGAGCACGAAATAGTTCTCTATGTTGGTCAGACAGTTTTCAATTTCATCCCTAGTTTTTTTGCTTATATTTTTAATTCAAGAAAGTGTTATTAATCAATTACGCCTGCCAGGTGGTGGTTTCTCACTCCCATTGTTAATAGCTCTAACGTGGGCCGCCCTCAGCACGCCAACAGTTGGCGCACTGACTGGATTTATTTCGGGATTTTTCATGGATCTATCTCAGAGTTCTAATGGGGCCATGGGCCATTGGACGTTGCTCATGATTCTTGCGTGTTACGCAGTTGCATTCTTAGGCTTTGGAAATGACAACGTGCGTGGCAATCCAATTACAAATATTCTCCTCGTTTCATCGGCGTCGGTACTTACTCTTGTTGCATTCGTTGTCACTGGTGTACTCCTTGGCGTCTCTTTCGGTAATTTTGGAAGAGTCTTGGTAACCATCTTGGGCAATGCAATCTGGGCAATACTTGTGACTCCTTTAATTCTTCCCCTTGTTACTCGATTACATCGCGCATTATTTGGCAATCAGGCACATATATGAATCAACGCGTTCGCCTCAGTCTTTTAGTTGTACAGATATTTGTTCTAACTCTTATGATCGCACTGCTCGGCCGTCTCTTTTATTTGCAAGTAGCTGCTGCGCCAAAATATAAAGATGCCGCACTCAGTATTCAGAGCAGAGATGTAATAAATCCTGCTATTCGTGGACTAATTGTTGATTCATCAGGTGTTCCACTGGCTCTTAATCGGGTTGGTCTTGCAATCACAGTTGATCGAATTGCTTTAGATAAGCAAGTAGATAAAGGCGCAAGTGTTTTAGCAAATGTTTCTTCACTACTCGGCTTGTCCTATACCGATGTTTATCGCGCAACACGATTATGTGGAGAATTACCGAAATATGACAGAGCAGGCTGTTGGACAGGATCTAGATATCAACCGATTCCAATTACCAAGGAAGCCAACCCTGAGATTGCACTACAAATTGTTGAGCGCACAAATGAATATCCTGGAATTGGTGCTACACCAGTTGCTATTCGTAACTATCCAGAATATGCAGGCGCGAATGCTGCACACGTACTGGGTTATGTGGGACCAGTTACGGAAGATGATTTATCAGGAAAAAATGGTCGCTCGTATTATCGGAGCGAAACAATTGGAAAGACTGGACTTGAAAGTCAATACGATTCCTATTTACGTGGTACTCCAGGAATTAGAACGGTAATTGTGGATCGAAAAGAATCCATCACACGTGAGAGTCAAAATACACAACCGATTGGTGGAAATCACTTAGTAACGAGTATTGATGTGCGATTACAAGCTGGTGTTGAAAGAGCTCTTGCTGATGCTGTTCGCCGTGCACGGGCGAGTGGGTATCCAGGTGATTCAGGTGCAGCAGTTGTAATGGACATACGTAACGGTCAAATTTTAGCCATGGCTTCTTATCCAACTTATGACCCAAATGCGTGGGAAAAGGGCTTGTCTGTGGCAGATGCAAAAGCGCTATTTAGCGAAAAAAATAATGTGCCCGCACTATCTAGACCTTTACAAGGATTATTTGCGCCAGCTTCAACATTTAAATCAGTCTCTGTAGTTGCTGCCGCAAATGCAGGCTACAACCTCAACGCTGTTTATAACTGTCCATCAGAAATTCAAATCGGTAATCGTGCTTTCCAAAACTTTGAAAGTAAAGCCCTCGGCCGCATAACTTTAAAGAAAGGTATTGCAGTTTCATGTGACACACTGTGGTATCAAATTGCTTATGACGAATGGGTTCGAGACGGCGGACTTAAGCCAAAATCAAATCCAAATGACTACTTCTTTAAAGCGGCAGAAGGTTTTCAAGTAGATAAGAAAACCGAAATTGATCTACCATCTGAATTATCCGGCCGTTTAGTTAATCGAGAATGGCGTAAAGATTGGTATGCATCAAATAAGGACTTTTATTGCAATTACAAAGATCGGGCGAAGAAGAGTCAATTGACGCCATTTTTAATTGAATTGGCTCGTGAGAATTGTTTAGATGGAGACAAGATTCGAGCTGGTGACGCGGTGAACTTCTCTATCGGGCAAGGCGACACTGTTATTACTCCACTTAAATTAACGCAGATGTATGCAGCCATTGGAAATGGCGGGAAAATCATGCGCCCGAGTGTAGCTAAAGCGATCGTTTCAACTGATGGAAAAATTATAAAGAAATTTGGAGCAAAGCAACTTGGAACCCTGCCAGCAACTCCAGAAACTCTAAAATTTTTAGAAGGTGCACTTCGAGAAGTAATTACTGCAGGAACAGGTACCGGAGCATTTGCAGGTTTTCCTATTGCTATCAGTGGAAAAACAGGAACCGCACAAGTCTTTGGTAAGAATGCCAACGGAACTTTAAAAGCTGACACTTCTTGGTTTGCGTCCTATGGTCCAACTCAAAATCCGCGGTATGCAGTCGTGATGATGGTTAGCCAAGGTGGTTTTGGTGCATCTGTCAGCGGTGTTGGGGTTCGACAAATTTATGAAACTTTATTTGGTGTTACT